>JANPAK010000192.1:0-4665 GCA_031429925.1 Variovorax sp. | reverse complement strand
GTCGAAGGCCACTTCGTTGGTCGCTGCCATGATCTGGGTTGTGACGCTGTGCGGGCCGTCGTTGAAGTCACCCATGACGATCAACGGGTCGCGCGTTTGTTTGAGCACATTGATGATGATGTGGCGCATGGCCGCGGCCTCGGAGCCGCGCATCATCAGGCTGCGCAGCGTGGCGAGTGCGGTGACCTTGTCGTCGTCACGATCTTCTAGCGGCTGACCTTGCGCGTCTTGTAAAAACTTGGGACGCTTACTTTTGAGGTGCGCTGTGAGCACATGCACCACTTGCCCATGCTTCATGCGCAGAGTGCCCAACAAAGGCGGGCGCTCAAACTTGGCATAGTCGCCAAGACCCGGTACAGACAGACGCAGTTCGGGCGGAAACGCCGAGAATGACTGGACTTTCTCAACTTCGAGGCGAGTGACGATACCAACTCGAGGGGTGCCTTGAGCCCCCTTGCTTGCTTCATTGTTTTCAGCGCCCGGCACAACCACAGTGCTATAGCGCAGACCGCTGCGGGAGACCGCAGCTTTGATGGCTGCTTCATCCCACACTTCCTGCACGGCAAGTATGTCGGCATTCAGAGCTGCAATGCGGCCACCCAACCAATCGATCTTGCGCTCGAACCCGTTCTGGGTGTAAGGGTCTTGGTTGTCGTAGTACACACGCCCCGGGTTGGCCAGATTGAGCACATTGGCTGTGGCCACAGTGAGCGTGGCACTGGTGTGTTGTTCAGTCTGAGCGGTTTGGTTCATGCTGCATTATGTTCATGAACGGTGCAGTGCGCTAAGCTTTTTGCAGCTGCCCCGAAAGCAAAATCGTGGCACCCGGGATGCCGAGTTTGACCTGACGATACAAACCGGCCGCCACATCTGCAGCCTGCACGGATTGGTAGTTCTTGGGGATCAAGGGGTTGAGCCAGCGCGTCGCGATCAAAGCGATTTTCTCGCCAGGACGCTGAGCTTGCGCGAGTGCTTCTCGATCTCCTGCAAGCATGGATGGCCGGGCGATCGTGATGCTTTTGTATCCCAACTTGGCGATCGCTTCTTCCATCTCGCCTTTGACACGGCTGTAAAAAACACTGGATGCTGAGTTGGCGCCCATTGCGGAAATCACTCCCAATTTCGTGGCGCCTTGCGCAATGCCTAGGCGGGCAACTGCCAAAACCGCATCAAAATCTACCGCTCGGAAGGCCTCTTGGCTACCCGCCACCTTGATGGTGGTTCCCAGACACACGTAGACCTCATTTACCGACGGCAAGCCCAGCGCTTTCGCATGCGCCGTGCCAAGCTGTGAAAAGTCCACAACATGGTTGGCGAGCTTGGCGTGTTGGGTCGTGCTTGGCTTGCGCACGAGGCTGTGCACAGCATGGCATCGGCGATCCGAGAGCAAGAGCGAAAGCAGCCCTTTACCGACCAGACCGGTAGCCCCCGCGATCAGAACCGTTGCCGCGTGATCCACCGAACGAGTTGCCATTTGAGTTACCTCCAAAACCACCACCTGAGCCGCCAGTGCGGCCACGATTACCATTGCCGCCGCCATTCGGATTTCTGCTGCGACCTGCAAAACTGTCCACACCCGTGCGCATTGGATCAGCCTGGCCAGTGCCAGAGCGTGGTGCATGCGCCGGATGTCCTTGAGGTTGCGAGCGCGGCGCAGCGCTGCGTGCCGGTGCATTGCCCGAACGTGAGCCAGCGCCAGTGCCCAGAGCGCGGCCACCACTGCCTGCACCTTTGGTTGCGCGCTCGCCCTCTTTGCGGACATTGATGCGTTGCATCATTTCACGACGCGCAGTTTTTCCAGCGGCAGACATCTCTTCTCGGCTTGGCGCTTTGCCTGCGCCGCCCCAGATCACTTGGCGGCCCATCGCCATGGGTTCCGCTTTCTCTCCGGTCACGGGGCCAAACTCTGGCATGTCTTCGCGGGGAATGCGTTGCTTGGTGAATTTCTCGATGTCCTGCATGAAGCCCTCTTCATCGAGACACACCAAGCTCACCGCAAAGCCGGCTTTGCCAGCGCGACCCGTGCGGCCAATCCGGTGCACATAGTCTTCACTCACGTTGGGAATCTCGTAATTCACCACATGCGGTAATTCATCGATATCAATGCCGCGCGCAGCGATGTCGGTCGCGACCAAGGCACGCAGCTTGCCGCTTTTGAATTCGGCAAGCGCCTGGGTACGAGCTGTTTGGCTTTTGTTGCCATGCAATGCCATCGCACTGATGCCCTGCTTTTCTAGATAGGCGGCAACATCATTGGCGCCGAATTTCGTGCGCGTGAACGCCAGCACTTGCGTCCAATCGTTCTTCAAAATGATGTGAGCTAAGGCTTGCTTCTTTTTCTCACGGCTGATCAGGCTCCAGCTCTGGGTGATGCGCTGCACCGTGGTGTTGGGCGGTGTGACTTGAATCGATTTCGGGTTGGTGAGGAAGCTCTGAGCGAGCTGCTTGATGTCGTCGCTGAAGGTCGCGGAGAACAACAGAGTCTGGCGCTGCTTGGGCAGATGCACCAAGATTTTGCGGATGTCATGAATGAAGCCCATATCGAGCATACGATCTGCTTCATCCAGCACGAGCATTTGCACCGTGCCTAAGTCCAAGACACCTTGACCAACCAGATCGAGCAAGCGACCGGGCGTGGCGACCAAGATATCGACGCCACGGCGCAGTTGTGCGATTTGCGGGTTCATGCCTACACCGCCAAAGATCACAGCGGATTTCAATTGCAGATGTTTGCCGTAAGTCTTGATGCTTTCTTCGACTTGAGCGGCCAGCTCGCGGGTGGGTGTGAGCACCAAGGCACGCACGCCCGGGTTGCCAACCTTGTTGGGGGCACTGCGGCCAAACGAGAGGCGATGAAGCAAGGGCAGGGTAAAGGCGGCCGTCTTGCCGGTGCCAGTTTGTGCTCCAGCGAGTAGATCAGAGCCCGCCATCACCAACGGAATGGCTTGCGCCTGAACGGGGGTGGGCGTTGTGTAACCCTCTTCGAGAACAGCCTTCAACAAGGCAGGGGCCAAGCCCAGAGAATCAAATGTCATTGGATAAATTTCAAAGCGAACCCAGCGTGGTTTCAATAATGCTGGGTGTTTGCGTCAGCCACTTGGGGAGTGGCGAGGTGGGGCTGAAACTGCTCGACGCGCAGTAGACTTCAGGCGGCAGCATTGCGCTACACGGTACGTATTGTCTCACGAGTTGAGCTTGCCTCGATTTAAGTCAGTCACGGAGGTGAGCTTGGTAGGCACGGCGCATAGACATCTAGCTTTGCTTGATGCAACGAGGTCTTGACGTCCAACAGACCTAAAACCGAATGAAAGAAATGATCGTGCGTGATGCGCTGGGCGGCATTGCGCTTAAGGCAGGCGACGTCAAGCTTGCGCTGCTCAACGAAGTCGGGCGAAAACCAATTGAGCCAAGGAATCTGCTTTTGCTCGTTGGGGGCAATGGCATAGGGCAAGCCATGGAGGTAAATGCCTTTCTCGCCCAATGACTCGCCATGGTCTGAGACATACAACAGCGCGCCGCTGGCGCTAGGGCCCTTGCTCTTGAGCCAGGTGATCGACGAAGCCAGCAGCTGATCGGTGTAGAGCAGGGTGTTGTCGTAGCTGTTGGTGATTTGCTCGCGAGTGCAATCTGACAAATTGTTGGTGGTGCATTCGGGCTGAAACTTTTTGAATGCCGGCGGAACGCGCTTGAAATAGGCGGGGCCGTGGCTACCCATTTGGTGCAGCACGATCACCACGCCCTTGGCGCGTTGCGCAGCAGGAAGCTGCGCAATCCGTTCATCTAGTCCGTGCAACATGACCAGATCATGGCATTCACCAGTGCTGCAATGTTCAGGCACCGTGTCCTTCGAGGTATTGGCGTTGGGTATGCGATCACAGCTGCCCTTGCAGCCAGATTGGTTGTCGAGCCATAGAACAGCCAGGCCTGCGCGCTGAAGCATATCCAAAAGCCCTTCGTAGCGCGCCTTGCTGTCTTCAAACGCTTCTTTGCCAAGGTGGCTAAACATGCAAGGCAAGCTAGATGCGGTATTCGTGCCGCAGCTCCAAGCGTCGCTCCAGTAAACGAAGGGCTCGGATTGCGCAATTTGGGCCAGCTGCGGAGTGGTTTGGCGGGCATAGCTACCAAAGGAAAAATTGGCTGCGCGAGCAGTCTCGCCGACGACCACAATCACCAGCGGTGGTTTAGCACCCGCGCTGTAGCTGGTACCCAACTTCGCATCCAGCCCGATGGCTTGCAGAGGCTGCGGGCCGTGGCGCAGAGGTTGCGTTGCGATTTGTCCAATGGCGTAGAGCGAATTGACTGGGTTGAGCAAATAGCGTACGTGCTTGTGGTTGCGCATGAGAGATGCAAACCCCTGAAACGAAGCCATCACTGCAGCCACAAGCAGCGCGAGCGCGGCGAGAAAAATCAACGTGTTGCGAAGCAGCTGTTTGCCCCAACCCAATCGTTGCACCGGCGCCCACCAAACCCAAACGCTGGGCAACAGCGCCACCACGGCTAAAGTGATCAAAAGCCGAAGATTGAGCAGGTCGCGCGTTTCGCGCGGGTCGGTTTGGATGACGTTGATCATCATGGTGTCGTCAATCACGACGCCGTAACTCATCATGAAATGCAGACCCAGTGCCGTCGCCACCAACAAAAACACAAGCAGTGGCTTGATGCTCC
>JANPAK010000191.1:0-5743 GCA_031429925.1 Variovorax sp. | reverse complement strand
GTAGACAACCTGCACGGCTATTACGGCAAAAGCCATGTGCTGCATGGCGTGACCTTCAGCGTTGGACAGGGCGAAATTGTGGCGCTCTTGGGTCGTAACGGCTCAGGCCGCAGCACCACGGCCAAAGCCATCATGGGCTTGGTCGATTGCACCGGCTCGATGAAATGGCGTGATCAAGAAATCGTCGGCAAGAAAGCCTTCGAAGTGGCGCATATGGGTCTTGGCTACGTACCCGAAAACCGCGATATCTTTCCCACGCTCACCGTGCATCAAAATCTGCTGCTCGGCCAAAAACGCGGCGCGAAAAACCCGCGCTGGGGGTTTGATGACATGTACAACATGTTCCCCCGCCTGAAAGAGCGCCAGCATACCGAAGCCGGCGTGATGAGCGGCGGCGAGCAGCAAATGCTCACTCTTTGCCGCACCTTGATGGGCGATCCAGACTTGATCATCATCGACGAGCCCACCGAAGGCCTAGCGCCAAAGATTGTCGAACTCGTGGGCGAATACCTCAAAGCGCTTAAAAATCGCGGCGTATCCGTCTTGCTGATCGAGCAAAAGCTAACCATCGCCATGGCCATCTCAGACCGGGCCTTGGTCATGGGCCACGGCAGCATCGTGTTTACCGGCACGCCAGAAACGCTGCGCGCCGACCCTTACATCCGCAAAGAGTGGCTGGAAGTTTGATGGTGGGTTGGTGTTTTTGCTTGTCCGACTTTAGTTCGGCTCATTTCGCAAACTCACCAATCCAATCCCCGACGCATCAAAACCGCCATCGACGCCTAGGCACTGGCCGTTCACATACGTAGCCTGCGCGCTACAGAGCCACAACACCGCGTGGGCAATTTCAGCTTCTGAACCGTACCGAGCCAGCGGAATTGTGTCGTGATAATCACGGCGAATCGCGGGGCTGTGAACTGCTTTGGCCATCGCGGTCTCGACCGGGCCCGGGGCGACGGCGTTGCAGCGGATGCCGGCGTTGCCTAGCTCCAAGGCTTGCTGCTTGGTGAGGTGAATCAAGGCGGCCTTGCTGGTGCCGTAGGCTACCCGAAGACTGCTGGCTCGCAGGCCCGATATGGAAGCGATGTTGACCACACTTCCTTTTTCTTGGCCACTCGCATTGCCATCGTTGCGAAGCATATGCGGCGCACAGACTTGCGTGCAGAGGAAGGGGCCAGTCAGGTTCACATCGATCACACGCTGCCATTCTGAGGCCGTGTGCGCGAGCAATGGCTTGAAGACGGCGACGCCAGCGTTGTTAACCAAATGATCGATGCGACCAAAGCTTTGAACGGCCTGCGCCACGGCAAATTGCACCTGATCTTCAAAGGCAACATCGCAAGGCAAGGCCAGGGCTTGGCTTGCGCTCCAGCCTTCCGCTTGTACGGCTTCGCAAAGTAACTCCGCTTCAATATCGAGCAGCGCGACGCGGGTGCCTTGCGCGACGAACTGCCGTGCGATTTCTAGGCCAATGCCGCGCGCAGCACCAGTAATCACGGCGACGGGGGAGTGTGTCATGTTGATATCACCTTCAAGACGGGTCTTTGGGGGCGCAGGGTGTCGCGTAAAGCTGAGGAAATCATGGGTGGTGAGTTGCCGGAGACGATCTCGTCCGCAAGGACATCCGCGCAAAGCGCAGCGAAGCTCAAGCCCCGCGAACCCATGGCGGTGCACACATAGAGGCCATCGGTCAGAGGCCCGACCACTGGCAGCCGATCTGGTGTGGTGCAGCGGCTGCCATACCAGCTTTTGACTTGACCTTGCGCAAACTGCGCTTCGATGCGGGGCCAAAGCAAAGGCGGCAGCAGTCCTTGCAGGCGCGTTCGGTTGGCCTGTAAGCTGGCCACTCCTTGCCCTGTGGCATCGGCAAAGGTATCGCGCTCGTAGGTTGAGCCGCTGAGCCAGATGTGGCCCAACTGGTCATGCGGTACGCCGCCAATGAAATGTCCGTTGCCGTTGATGCAATGCGCTGGTTCGTCGATGGGCCATGCGCTGAAGGCCACAGCGCCATCAACTTGGCCGAGTTGCAGGCCATGACCGCAGCTTTGCAGCAAGGACAGAGATTGCAGACCCGCAGCGATGACGACCGCGTCAGCCTGCGCGATCACGTGGCCTTGCGCATCCAGAGCCTGCCAACCGCTCTCCTGCCGCAGCGCGACAACCGTTGCGTCTTGGACCTGTAAACCCTTTGATAGCCAAGCACTGACCAAGGCCTGCGGCTTGATCCATGCGGCGTGCTTGTGAAGTAGATGTTCTGCATGGACCGTGAACCAATCGGGCAGGGCGGAGGCAGCTTGCCGTAGACGACCATTTTTGACAGCCGTATCAAGCAGCCGTTGCTGCAAAGGGCAGGGCTGCCAATCCAGACCCTCGCGCAGTAAGCGGCGGGCATGTGCCATGGTGAGTGACACGCCAATGCGCGAGAGCTGTGAGGCCGCCAGGTCATTGACAGAAAGATGCGCTGCCAACAGGCCGACAGGCAGCTGGGATGCACCTCCGCCACTCGTGAGCACCGTGATTTCACAACCTCGCAATGCCAATGCCTGCGCACAGGCAGCGCCAGCTAAACCCGCGCCGATCACTATCAATCTAACAGCGTTCCCCAAGGAAGATATAGGACGAAAAAGCCCAAAATGGCTTAAAAAACTTTACGCCGTTGGAGGCACGTAGCCTGCTGCGGCATCCGCACCGCCACCGAAAAAATGGTTTTCCATTTGGCGAGCAAGGTATTGCCGAGCTCGGGCATCCGCCAGATTCAGACGGTTTTCATTGACCAGCATCGTTTGATGCTTGAGCCAGTCAGCCCAAGCTTGTTTGCTGACGTTTTCATAAATGCGTTTGCCGAGTTCGCCCGGATAGGTGGGGAAAGCCAGCCCTTCGGCCTCGGTGCCGAGCTTGATGCAGTTGACCATGCGTGCCATGTGTGAAATCCTTAAAAGCAGAAGAAAGAATGAAGAGATTGTCGCTCACGACAATTTTTTAAATAGCACTTGGCTCTTGCGATCCCAGTTGTATTTGCGCTTGCGTGCTTCTGGCAAACGCTCTGGTTCGACTTGCACAAAGCCGCGTTTGATGAACCAATGCATGGTGCGCGTGGTCAGCACAAAGATGCTCTCCAGCCCTTGCGCACGGGCACGTTGCTCCACGCGCTTGAGCAGCTTGTCGCCATCGCCTTGGCCCTGCACCTGCGGGCTCACCGTCAGTGCGGCCATTTCGGCGGTTTTGGCTTCGGGGTAGGGATAGAGCGCGGCGCAGCCGAAGATCACGCCGTCGTGCTCAATGATGCTGTAGTTGGCGATATCGCGCTCGATCTCGGTGCGGTCGCGTTTGACCAAGGTGCCGTCCTGTTCAAACGGTTCAATCAGTTGCAAGATGCCGCCCACATCGTCGGCATTGGCTTCGCGCAGGCTCTCTAGCTTCTCGTCAATCACCATGGTTCCCACACCATCGTGCACGTAAATTTCGAGCAAGAGCGAGCCATCCATGGCAAACGGTAGGATGTGGCTGCGCTCCACGCCGCTTTTGCAAGCGCGCACGCAATGCTGCAAATAGAACGCCGTGTCGGTGGGTTGCTCTGGGTTGGGCAAGCTGGCAAGAAGCTTGTCTGCGGCATCCAAAGGCAGTTCGGTGTCAATCGGGTTGTCTTCGCTGACCGGTTGCGTGGGATCGGTGGCGATGCCGGGAATCTCAGTGAGAAAGATGAGCTTGTCCGCTTGCATCGCGGTCGCGACGGAGGTGGCCACTTCTTCCATCGTCAAATTGAAGGCCTCGCCAGTGGGTGAATATCCAAACGGCGAGAGCAAGACCATGGCGTCCATTTGCAAGGCCTTTTGGATGCCCAAGGTATCGACCTTGCGCACCAAGCCGCTGTGCATGAAATCCACGCCGTCAATGATGCCCACCGGCCGCGCGGTGATGAAATTGCCGGAAATCACCCGGATCGTGGAACCGGCCATAGGCGTATTGGGCAGGCCTTGGCTGAAGGCGGCTTCGATCTCGTAACGCAGTTGTCCAGCGGCTTCTTGCGCGCAATCGAGCGCCACTCCGTCGGTGATGCGCATGCCATGAGAATACTTGGGATGATGCCCTTTGGCAGCCAATTGCTCGTTGACCTGCGGGCGAAAACCATGCACCAACACGATCTTCACGCCCATGCTCTGAATCAACGCCAAATCTTGGGCGATCAAGGACAGCTTGTTCGCGGCAATGGCCTCGCCACACACCGCCACGACAAAGGTCTTGCCACGATGCGTGTGGATATAAGGCGCCACCGAGCGAAACCAGGGCACGAAAGTGAAATTGAAGACGGCTGACATGCCACGAGTTTAGCGGCAAGTCAGGTCAGTTCTCGGTTTACGCTGGTGCAGCCTTGAGCAAAGCGATCTTCTGTGCCCGCCGCAGCGCACCTTCGGACTTCTCATGCTTGGCCGTGCCTAGTTTTATCTTGCCCACAGCGGCGGCTTGCAGGATAGGATTACGCGGCTTAGGCGCAGCCAGAATTAGCGTGCTGCTGCGCTTGACTGAGCGGGTGGCGCGCTTGCGTTTAGCCATGTCGATGTACTCTTCGGGACCGGCGAGCGCCCTCAGCGCCTTGCCCGCTTGACTTTCTTCTTTGCTGCTTTCTTGACAGCCGCCTTGAGGGACGCGATTGGAGACAGGTTGCGCTGCGTGCGCTCGGCTGCTGATTTCTTGCTGGATTTCGCTGCCGTTTTATTGCCCTTCTTGGCGGGGCGTCCGGTCGCGCGGTCATCTACATCCATGCGGACGTAAGCACCAGGGATGGCGGGTTGACCGCCTGTTGCCGGGCTGCCACCGACTCGCATCACCTCGCCTTCGCGCACGAGACGGAAATCAATCTTACGGCCATCGAGATCGACGCGACTGACTTGCACGCGCACTCTTGAGCCAAGCGCATAGCGGATACCGGTGCGCTCGCCTCTGAGCTCTTGACGCACTTCGTCAAAGCGGAAATATTCGCCGCCGAGCTCAGTGATATGCACCAAGCCTTCCACATACATCGCGTCCAAAGTGACGAACAAGCCGAAGCTCGTGGCGGAGGTGACCGTGCCTGCATATTCCTCGCCCAAATGCTCTTTCATGTATTTGCACTTGAGCCAGGCTTCGACATCTTTGCTGGCTTCATCGGCGCGGCGCTCGTTAGCGCTGCAATGCAGACCAGCTGCTTCCCAAGCGGTTTGCTCGGCGCTGGTCTTTTTGCTGACAGCGGGCGACGCTTCTTTTCCACTGCGCTTTTCGAACGCCTCGCTCTTCTTCTTCCGCGAAGCGATGCGTTTTTTGAATTGCTCCACTGCTTCACCTGGTGTGGGCAGGGTCGGCAACTTGTAGGTGGTTTTCGCCAGGATCGATTTGATAACGCGATGCACCAGCAAATCGGGGTAGCGGCGAATCGGTGAGGTGAAATGCGTGTACGCCTCGTAGGCCAAGCCGAAGTGGCCGCTGTTGATGGGTGTATAAATCGCCTGGCTCATCGAGCGCAACAGCATGGTGTGTATTTGCTGCGCCTCTGGGCGATCTTTGGTGGCGACCGAGATCGCTTGAAACTCGGCGGGTGTGGGGTCGTCGCTCAAGCTCGCATTGATGCCCATACCGCGCAGGTATTGCCGCAACACTTCCTTCTTCTCTGGTGTGGGGCCTTCGTGAACCCGGAAAAGACCGGTCTTCTTTGCGCCCAGAATGAAATCGGCCGAGCAGACATTGGCCGCCAGCATGGCCTCTTCGATCA
>JANPAK010000190.1:0-3612 GCA_031429925.1 Variovorax sp. | reverse complement strand
AGGTAGTCCATACTGGATAGGACGTGTGTAGTCCCCACAGTTTCTGTATATACGATGCATCTTGCTTCGCCGCGTGCTCGGCAAGCCTGCCAAGTTGCTCGACTATCGATGACAAGCTCGGGCGTAGCATTGGTAGTGCGTCCCCTGCTGCCTCTAAACAAAGATTGAGATGTTTGGCAACAAATGCGACGTTCGCCCATGAGGGCGGGATTGCCATCAAGCGCCGCAGTGTGGCGCACGCCGGCGGCTCGACCGAAGTCGATTCAATGTTTACTGAAGTCTTCAATGTTGATTCCATGGTGGTTCCTAGTTGTTGGCGATGCCGGCACATCGCGGGTTAAACAAGGACGTCATGGATCGTTTAATTGCCGGCTTTCATTTTTGGGGTTTGGGTAGCCTGCTAGAGGCAATGATTCAAGGATCTGACGCGCATAGGCGCGAATCGGCGACGACTGAACAAATCAGCGTGCTGAAAGTGCGGTGTGCTACGCGTAGTGTGCGCAGCAATCTGAAAATTGGTGGCGGATGAACCGCTTACTGATGCTCTAGGTTGAGTAGAGCGATATATGTGTGGCGCGAGGCCGTTGAATACAAGTTGGCTGATCGGATCTCAGCTGAGCGGACGCGTCCATGACGTCTGAGGGAATTCTATTGCAAGTTCCGGCATTTGCCTCAAGACGTGTTTTTAAGTGTTGTTTTTGTGCTGAGTTACAGTATTTAGCTGGGTCATTCTGGCATCGGTTCATCCACTACAACCTCCGTGGCAGACTCTGTTAGTCGCCTAGTCGTGAGCAAGCAGCGCTGTTCGATGATGGCCATGATTTGCGCAACGATGGCGTGGCCTGCAAAGCCGCGTTGAATATCGGACTGCAGTGCGCGCGCCGCCACAGGCATGGCGCCGGCCAGCTCGAGAATGCGCCGTTTAGCCTGCGCAGGACTGAGGCCCGCACCTTGCGCAAACTGCTCCCAGTGCCGCGCGTAGACTTCACTCAGGTTGTACTTACTGCCAATTTTCATGGCCATCTTGGGCGTAAGCGTGGGATACACCGCTGTGCACAGCGCGTCATACATTGGCGCGAGAATGGGCGCATCGCCTGTGTACAGCAGTGAGAAGTTTTTGGCATGTGCGTCATGGTTTCCGATGAGCGCATTGAAGACCACATAGTCAAACAGGCGCAAGACCTGCCGCGCGTTCGGCCGGGTCAACCGCCTCACCAGATCAAAGCATTGCTTCAAATCCGGGCCGCCTTCATTTTGGTATTTCATCTCTGGGACTACGCCCAGCGCTTGGCAGAAATCCTCTTGATGGAGGCGTTGCAGAGTTCCTCGTGCGTCGGTTAGGCGATCGTATCGCTCGACCAGCAAATAGGGGCGACCCAATACCTCGCGCACTTGGGTTTGCGCGGGTCCCAAACGCATGGCATGCGCCAGCGCCATGCAAAAGCCTTCATTGATCACGCTAGCGCTGACAGCTTGGATGGCAGGCTTGAGGATATGGCTGCTCGGCGTCGCGCCTTGGGGCAGGCCAATCCGTTGGCCATCGAACACCACGGGCAACTTGTCCTGTGCACCCGCCAAGGACAAACGTAAGCCGCCCTTGCCCGCGAGCATAGGGCGACGCGGCAACTCTTCCAAGATAGCAGCGACCTCATCGTCGCTCAGCCATTTCACATCGCCTTCGGCGCTTGCGGACGGCAAGGCCTGCCCGCGTGCCAAGAAACTCACTGCGCCAGCGCATTCGCCACCGATGCGGTCGAGCAGAGCAAAATCGTTTTGGCGCGAAACTTGGAAATGCTGCGCGATCAAGCGCCGGATCTCGCCCTCGGGCAGCAATCCAGCGAAGAATGGGCGAGCTTGGCGATCATCAAAAGGCTGGGCCTGCAACGGCAATGATGCCGACAAGGCCATTGCGCCGGGCTTGTTGAGCCAATCTGCCCCATAGGCAAAACTGAGACGCCCGTCGACCATGGCTAGGGTTCCCACTTGCTGCTCGAACAGCCATACTTGCAACTCATGCGCCAAGCTGATCACCTTTGACATTGGAATTTGAAATGGTCGATGGCAAACCACTGAGCGCAATTTCGCCGCCGAGCGCGTTCACTACGCGCAATACGTTTTCAAGGCGCAATGTGGGCTTGCCTGCCTCCAACTCGACGATGAAACGCACTCCTACGCCGGCGGCAAGCGCTAGCTGAGGCTGCGTCAGCGCCAACTGCTTTCTTGCGCTGCGCAAAGCTTGGCCCAGTTGCTGAGAAGTATGAATGGGCAATGAGTTCAATTTGGCTTCCCGTTCGGGAAATTATCTGTTCAAACATCGCAGTATGCAAGCAATATTTCCTGATCGGGATATTCATTCAAGAATCCCTATTTAGCACGAAAATTATTCCCGATCGGGAAATAAAGTGCAACTGATCTAAGGTTCTGTCGGGTCAGCTCATAAGACTTCAATGAACGGCGCGCCACCATTGGAAACCAGTAACGCGGCGAGACCAATGCTCAAATTTGGCCGCTGGTTCTGCGAACAGCGCAGACTGTTTTTGCAGTCCCTGCGTGACTAAATGACGTTACTTGACTTTCGCTGTCACAGCGAAAGTCACACACTCGATGAGTAAATCAGCAATGAAAACAACGGTTTACGCAGAATAAGACACAGTACATCCGAAAGGATTACGATCAATGCACGGCAATTTTTCTACCCTCCGAAGCATCCCCGCCAGCCTCAACAAGTATAGATAGTTTGCGAGTTTTTTTGTAGCATACAAAAACTCATCCATCGCTCCTTGCCGGGCTTTTGAAAACTTGCCTCGCATGCCAATCCAGATTGGCCGGATGCGGCAAATACTCTTTAGCTTGCGGCAGGATCATTCCGGCGCCATGGTACGCCAACATGCGGTGAGACGCCGCTTCACTGCCGTTGAGGTGCTGGCTGAAAACTATCTGGTAGGTCTCCGGCAGGATCTTGAACGCACCCAGGTCAAACACCTTGTGATGCAGCGAGCACATGGCAATTCCGTTAGGAACTTCGTCGGGCCCGTTGGCTTGGAACCACTTGATGTGCGCCGCCTCCAATCCAATGGACTGCTGCCCCATGCGCAGGTCATGGCCGCACACCGCGCAGCGGTACTGGTAAGCCAGCAGCACTTTAGCCCGAAATGCCGGATCACGCCGACGCTGTAGGTCTCTAGGGATGCCCATAGACTCAACCTGTGCCAGGCCCACCGCATCCAGCACATCACCACGAATCGTCTCGGGAAAATGCGCATCCACAATGCGTTGCGCCACGATGCCAATGAGTACAGGATCACCCTTCAGGGCGTTGTAGATGGGCATGTTGAAGCCACCTCGAACATGGTTCTGCCGCAACTCCGTCAATGTGGGCGTCGCACTCGCAGGACGATTCAGAATCTCTGGAGGACCATGTAGCTGCCAAAGTCCATCGGTCTGCAGATGCCAGAACGGGTAATGACGGGTGTTGGCCGAACCATCCGGCCCAAACTCTTCAAGCAAACTTTTCAGCAAATGCTCGGCATCGTTCCAATCCATCGTTTGCGCACTAACGTCGTTCACGCGGGATAACGCCAACAGGACCAACAACGGCTTATGCACGGCACG
>JANPAK010000189.1:0-6681 GCA_031429925.1 Variovorax sp. | reverse complement strand
CCCAGATTCACGTTACACGCCCGATGCTCGCGCGCGCATGACCTTCATCGTTAATTCGCTAGCCCAATATGAAGTCCATGTGGCTCGCTTTTACTACAGCCGCAATGCTTATGTCGCTGCCATCAATCGTGCGCAATCGGCCGTCACCGACTATTCCAGCGTGCCTGCTGCAGAAGAGGCGCTTTACATCATGATGCTCAGCTACGACGCTTTGGGCATCAAAGATTTACGCGACGACACCAAACGCGTACTAGAAAAGAACTTCCCAGGCAGTGAGTTCATGACGCGTGGCTTCCAACCCAAAGCGTCGCCTTGGTGGAAGCTGTGGTGAGTCACAGTATGTAGCGCGACAGATCTTCGTTTTGGCTCAACTCTGCGAGTCGATCGTCCACATAAACTGAATTGATCGTCACTGTCTTGCCGTCTAGCTTGCTCGCATCAAAGCTCACTTCGTCCAATAGCCGCTCCATCACCGTAGCCAAGCGGCGAGCACCAATATTCTCAGTCCGCTCGTTCACATCAAAAGCAATCTGCGCCAAGCGGGAGATGGCATCTGGCAAAAACTCTAACGTGACCCGTTCAGTCGCCAATAAGGCCTGATACTGCTTGACCAACGAAGCGTGAGTGCTTTGCAAAATGGCCTCGAAATCACCCACCGACAAAGAGTTAAGCTCGACGCGGATCGGAAAGCGGCCTTGCAGTTCCGGGATCAGATCACTGGGCTTGGCCAAATGGAATGCGCCGCTAGCAATGAAGAGCACGTGATCCGTTTTGATTGGGCCATATTTGGTCGACACACTGGTGCCTTCGACCAGCGGTAACAAATCGCGTTGAACGCCTTGGCGCGAAACCTCGGCTCCTCCAGTTTCCGATCGAGATACCACCTTGTCGATTTCGTCGATAAACACAATGCCATTCTGCTCAAGGTTCTCTAGCGCCTGCGTTTTGATGTCTTCATCATTGACCAATTTGCCTGCCTCTTCCTCGGTGATCAGCTTTAAAGCTTCGGCGATCTTGACCTTGCGAATTTTCTTCTTAACGCCGCCGACTTGAGAAAACAAGCCTTTAAGCTGCTCGGTCATTTCTTCCATGCCAGCAGGCCCCATCACATCCAACTGCGGTCTGGGCGCCTCCAAGTCAATTTCGATCTCTTTCTCGTCCAGCAAGCCCTCACGTAGCTTCTTACGGAATGCTTGACGTGTGGCTGAGTCTGACGATTCCACGACGCTGCCTGTGCCAAAACCCAACTCCTGACGAGGAGGTGGTATCAAAATGTCAAGCACACGATCTTCAGCCGCATCCTGCGCGCGGGTGCGAACAGCAAGCGTCGCCGCGTCGCGCGCCATCTTCACGGCAATCTCCGCTAGATCGCGAATAATACTGTCAACGTCCTTGCCAACGTACCCTACCTCTGTGAACTTAGTCGCCTCGACTTTGATGAACGGCGCCGCGGCCAACTTAGCCAAGCGCCTAGCAATCTCCGTCTTGCCCACACCGGTCGGGCCAATCATCAGAATATTCTTTGGTGTGATCTCACCGCGCAACTTGACATCGACTTGGGTGCGACGCCATCGGTTGCGCAAGGCAATCGCTACAGCGCGCTTTGCGCTGGCCTGACCAACGATGAAGCGATCAAGCTCAGAGACTATTTCTTGCGGGGTCATTGACGACATGATGGGGAATTCGAATTCAAAAAAACTTTGCGACATTGAGTGCTACGCAGCCAATACGACACAGGTGGCCGATCACGCCAGGATTCATCGATTATAAACAGTCGAGGCCTTCAGCCCTTTCCAGCATTGCGCACAATGCTATGCATTAGTGAGCTAACCTAAGACCTCGATCGTGTGATGCATGTTGGTATATATACACAGTTCGCCCGCGATTTCCAGCGACTTCTTGACGATGTCAGGTGCGCTCAAGGACGTATTGTCGAGCAAGGCCTTCGCGCTAGCTTGTGCAAAAGCACCACCTGAACCTATCGCAATAATGCCGTGCTCTGGTTCGAGAACATCACCATTGCCGGTGATGATCAGTGAGGCTTCGTGATTGGCCACAGCCAGCATCGCCTCTAACCGGCGCAAGACGCGGTCCGTGCGCCAGTCTTTGGTTAACTCAATCGCTGCCCGCACCAAGTGACCTTGATGCTTTTCCAGCTTGCCTTCAAAGCGCTCAAACAAAGTGAATGCATCCGCTGTAGCGCCTGCAAATCCCGCAATCACCCGGTCATGGTACAGCTTGCGCACTTTCCGCGCTGTGCCTTTGACAACAATGTTGCCAAGCGTGACTTGACCATCGCCACCAATCGCTACTTGCCAACCATCTGCCGTTTTGCGACGCACGCTGACGATAGTCGTTCCGTGAAACTGTTCCATGCATTAAATCCAAATTGGGGAAGCCATCGCATTCATGTCGCCTGGCGGGGTACGCATCAATCGATGCGCGCAATGACCTTGGCGTGCTCACTGATGCCTATGACATGGAAGAACGCAGCAACAAGACGATGCACATCGGTAAACTGCACGATGCGCCCCTCAGCTTGACGAGCGCTCACCCAGTTGAGGAGGCTGCCAGCAGCGGAAAAATCAACGCGAACCAGTTTCGCGCAGGAGATAATCATCACGTCTGCCCCAGCTAACCGAGCCTCCAGTTTGTCGAGCACGGGTTTGGGCTCGCCCATGATCTGCCCAGAAAGCTCGATCGAGGCCAACTGAGCGCTCATCATGGAGGCAGCACCGTTGATGTCTGTGTGCATTTCAGAAAGAATGGAGTCATGTACGGTATCACCGATGATGGTGTGACGTACGTCTGAGTTGCCCTCAGCATCAATGAGCTTAAACTCGCACCGCCCACTTTCCCATGAAGGCGGCGAGACCTCATACGTGACGCAAAAGTCCAGGGCCGCGAGCTCGAATTCGTCTGGACGATGCGCAACCCGCAGGTAGGCCATCAGCAAATTCCACCGATCCTGATTGACAGTTCGTACGCCCGAGGGTGTGCCTTGCCGCAAGACCTCCTCAAGCGGACCCGTGTGTGAGAAACGCAACTGCACCGGCTGCTTGGCCCAGGTTAAAAACAACTTTGCCAGCGGTGCCACCGCTGCATCGTCGATGGATCGCAAGGCGGTCCATTCGAGCGTCCAAGGCATTGGCGCCTTAGGCAATAGAGCATTGAGGGCCGCCAGCGTCTGAATGCCCAAAATGGCAGGACACTTCCAGTCCGGCTTGCGTCCACCGTCAGTTTTCGCGGGTTCTGCGCCAGCCAGTCTGGCCACCATCTCGGGAATAGAAAACCACATCGGTGAGGAGCGGCCAAACTTGCTCGCGAAATCAATCGCAAGACTATCAAAACGTTCGTTTTGCCCAGTTGCTCGGTACAAATCAAACAGGGTCAGCCACGTCTCGTCATGGTTGTGGCGGGTGCCTTGCGCACTCACGGCTTCCAACAACCCCGCTTGAGCACCTTCATCATCACCGTTGGCGAATCGGATGGCGGCCTCCTCGAGCTCCGGGTCGTGCTGAACATCGTCCACTTCCAACGCGAACACCTTTGAGGCAGAAAAGCCGCTGAGCGATCCCGCAGCGTCATAGGAGGCGGCGAGACCACCCAGTAAACCCGCCGTTTTGCCCTGTGCGCCCGATGCAGTCACTGCCGGCACGGTCTTGGGCGTAGCTGAGGCGGTCGCGACAACATCGCGTGGCTCGGCGGGCACATCAACAGGCTTGGGGGATTGGGGCACCGGCGCAGACGAAAATGGCGAGACTTTGATCACAGCCTTCTTCAAAGCCGGGACATCAGCCGTGAAATCTAACGACATGTCGTTAGCCTTGGCTTGATCGACTATCGCCGGCTCAAACTTCGCGCCAACTGCTGCTGGTATGGATCGACTGGGCGGGGCAACAGCTCCGGGCAACCCTGCTCCAAGCGAGGGGGGCGTGCGGCTAGGCAACTGCGAAGGCTGAGTCGCAGCCATCGCAGACGCGCCTTGACCAAAAGGTAATGATTGTTTCGCGGCACTTCTGGCCAAATCATTTTGCAGGTCATCCGGCGCGGTCCGTGCATAGGCCGCGCTGGCGGGGGGAATCGGCCGCTTAGTCCCTTCGTTCGTGCCCGTAGTTCGCGCGTTGATTTCCGATGCCGAAAAATCTGAACCTGGGGGCAAGCTGGAGGCGGCCACTCCTGCGCCATGCTTGGTTTTCCACCATTGCATGGACATTTGCGCCTCGATCTCATCGATCTTCTTGAGCGTGATCGCTCGATCATCCGGCCGGGAAGGCATGGAACTCTGAAAAAACGACGGTCGGGCAGCCCCATCAGAGGCGGCTTCGCCGGTCACTTCCCGTCGCCGCAGCTTACGCAACATATCGAATTCGCGTTTACGCACGAAATCGTTCCGGCGCTTGCGCTCAATCATCTCTTTGAGCGCTTGCTTGCTTAGACTGCCTTCCTTTGCAGTACCGGGATCATCGAGATCATTCCACTGCGTACCGGGACTACGCACGAACTTCACCATCTTGGAGAACAAGCCGCCGGGAGTGGTGTCGTCTTTTGCCATGAACAGAGGGGAAAGTACTGTAAGTCTAGCTGGATTCTGACGACTTGGGGATGGCGTGAACCGGCATCCGGGTTAGTCCCCAAACATTTTCTGCTTCAGTTCGCGCCGCTGCTGCGCCTCCAGCGAGAGCGTTGCTGTGGGTCGGGCGATCAGGCGCGCCACGCCGATCGGCTCACCTGTTTCGTCGCAATAGCCGTACTCGGATGCATCGATGCTAGTGATCGACTGCTCAATTTTCTTCAACAGCTTGCGCTCACGATCACGAGTTCGCAACTCTAAAGCATGCTCTTCCTCAATGGTGGCGCGATCGGCAGGGTCCGGAACAACCGAAGTGTCTTCTCTCAAATGCTCGGTGGTCAGTCCAGCACTATCAAGAATGCCCTGCTTGAGCGCAACAAGTTTCAGACGAAAGAATGCCAGTTGCTTGACATTCATGTATTCGCCGTCGGGCATGGCAATGACTTCGGCATCGCTGAGCTGCTCGGCTGCTTTAGTCTTCCAATTGGCGGCGAGCTTGGGGTCCTTTTTGACAACGAGTTGATGCAGAGGCGTAAGAACGGGCGCTGACATTGTAAAACTGGCTTTGGCCGCAGTGTTGCCGCCATGAGGCGACTGATCTGCAAGCGAAGGAACGTAGGACGGGACGACACGGGATCCCGCTTTTGTCGGCTTAGGTGGGGCTGGCGGCGATACCACTTTCACCTGTGCAGGGACAGCGACAGCCTGTTGCTTGGCGACAGCTTTGATCGGAGGTTTCGTCGTTACTTTTGAGGGTGGTTGAGCTGTGGGCTTGGCCGCTGACTTAACTGGCTTGCCGGCGCTCTTCATCTTGGCGTCGGCGGGAGTTTTTGCTTTCACGACCGGTTTTTTTGGGACGGGTTTCGCTGCAGGTTTGAGATTTACTGCAGCCTTGGCCACAGGTTTGATGGATTTAGAGATAGGCTTGCCTACGAGTTTCTTAGGTTGACTGGCGGGCTTGGTTACCGCCTTGGAAGGTTTTGCGATCGGTTTGCTGACCGGTTTGCCTGTTTTGGTGGCAGCCTTGGCAGCCTTAGCGGGCTTGACAACGACTTTGGTGACCAACTTAGCGGGTTTCACTAAGGGCTTGGCCGCCGGTTTGGAAGAAGGCTTGACGGATTTGGCGGGAGCCTTTGGCTTGGGCACAGCCTTTTTGACCGCTTTAGAGATGACTTTAATGACTGCTTTGGTCTTTGGCTTTGGCTTTGGCTTTGCAGTTTTTTGCACCATTTTTGGTTTCTTAACAGGGGTTTTCACTTCTTGTCTCCTCGCGGCATTGGCACTGGCTCGGTCCAGCCCGGTGCCCATTCCTGAATTGGAATGTTTCAGGGTTATACCGCTTTTCTGGGAATCTACCGATGGGGTGTCGGCGCGCGATTGTAGCGATTTACCCGCACCAATGCCCATCATCTTGAAAAATACATTCAACATTGCGCCTCCCGCCTCCTCAATGATGGCACGGTTTGCTCACTAAACCGCATTCAAGAACAACAAAGCCAGCTCAACTGAGACACTGCTCAAGACCTTGCAGAAAAATATCCTTAGGAAGGTCGAGACCAATGAAGACCATCTTGCTCACGCGGGTCTCGCCTTCAAGCCATTTCGGACCCAAATCTGAGCCCATAAGCTGATGAACCCCCTGAAAGATCACTTTCCGTTCCGTGCCTTTCATGTTAAGCACGCCTTTGTAGCGCAACATTCGCGGACCATAGATGTTGACAATCGCCCCCAAGAAGTCCTCCAACTTAGCAGGGTCAAATGGCTTGTCTGAACGAAACACAAAGCTTTTCACATCATCGTCATGATGATGGTGATGACCGTGTCCTGAGTGTTCCTTGGCATGGCTGGGGTGATCACAGTGCTCGCCGTGTTCGTGTTCGTGTTCGTGTTCGTGTTCGTGTTCGTGTTCGTGGTCGTGATGCTCATGATCGTCTTCTTTGAGAAAATCGGGATCAATATCGAGCTTCGCGTTCAAATTGAAGCCGCGCAGGTCAAAGACCTCAGCGAGCGTCACGTCACCGAAATTGACTGTACGCATGGGTGCGCGGGGATTCATGTGCTTCAGACGATGAATCAGTGCATCGACCTCGTCTTTGGCCACCAAATCG
>JANPAK010000188.1:0-5390 GCA_031429925.1 Variovorax sp. | reverse complement strand
ACGAATACGATAGCATCTGTCAAACGTCTCATGGGGCGTGGTTTGAACGATATAGTGGATGCGGAGAAGTTGCCCTACCAACTGATCTCTGAGCCTGGTATGGTGAAGATTTCCACAGCGCATGGACCGAAGTCGCCGGTGGAGGTGAGCGCCGAGATTTTGGCCACCCTGCGATTCCGCGCAGAAGACACCTTCGACGAAGAGATTCATGGCGCGGTGATCACTGTGCCTGCCTACTTTGATGATGCGCAGCGCCAGGCCACTAAGGATGCAGCGCAGCTCGCCGGTTTGAATGTATTGCGCTTGATTAATGAGCCGACCGCCGCGGCTGTCGCCTACGGCCTAGATAACGCGTCTGAAGGCGTGTATGCTGTGTACGACCTCGGGGGTGGCACCTTCGATATCTCAATTCTTCGGCTGACGAAGGGCGTGTTTGAAGTGTTAGCCACTGGTGGTGATTCAGCTTTGGGTGGCGATGATTACGATGCCTCGTTGGTCGAATTCATTCTTGCGCGAACTGGTAAAACCGCGGACACGCCGGTCGCAAAGACGCTGATCAAAGCCCAAGCGCGCGCGATGAAAGAGCAGCTGTCTGCTACGGAGTCTGTCGAATTCAGCCCTGATTTTGATGGGCCTGAAAGTCAAATCATCGTCAAACGAGTCGACTTTGAGCAAGTCACCGGGCACCTGACCGCGAGAACGATGCAGGCCGTGCGCAAGGCACTGCGTGATGCCAAACTCAGCAAAGACGAGATCCAGGGCGTGGTCATGGTTGGCGGCTCCACGCGCATGCCGCAAGTGCAGCGTGCCGTTGAAGAGTTCTTCGGCAAACCGCCGCTCAATAACTTGAATCCCGATGAAGTCGTGGCGCTCGGTGCAGCGGTTTCTGCGAACCAGCTTGCTGGCAACAATCCACAGGGCGACTTGCTCCTTCTGGACGTGATTCCGCTCAGCTTAGGCATCGAGACGATGGGTGGCCTCTCCGAGCGCATCATCCCGCGAAACACAACGATTCCCACGGCAATGGCGCAGGATTTCACCACCTATCAAGATGGCCAAACAGCGCTCAGTCTGCATGTGATCCAAGGCGAGCGCGATCTGGTGAAAGATTGCCGCAGCCTCGCCCGCTTCGCATTGCGCGGCATCCCGCCGATGGTGGCTGGCGCAGCGCGCATCCGCGTCACGTTCACGGTGGATGCGGATGGCCTGCTCAAAGTGAGTGCGAAAGAGCAAATCAGCGGCGTGGAAACCAGTATCGACGTGAAGCCTAGCTATGGCCTGTCTGATGATGAAATTGCCAGAATGCTTCAAGACAGCTTCGGCACAGCGGCAGAGGATATGGCCGCTCGGGCCTTGGCCGAAGCCCGCCTAGATGCCGACCGCATGGTGCTGGCCACGCGCTCAGCGTTGGCGGCAGACGGCCAATTGCTCTCAGACGCAGAGCGCGCAGCCATAGAAGCGTTGATGCAAGCTGCCCTCGCTGGCAAGGCATCCGCGAATGCGGCTGAAATAGAAGCCGCCACGGACGCTCTGGCCAAAGGCACCGAGGCCTTTGCGGCCGAGCGCATGAACGCCGGCATACAGCGCGCGCTCACAGGAAAAACCGTCGATAACGTCTAAGGCGCAATATGCCCATCATCAAAATCCTCCCCCATGTCGAAATCTGCCCCAATGGCGCAGAGATCAAAGCGAATGTGGGTGACAGCATCTGTGAAGCGTTGCTTGAGAATGGTCTCAACATCGAGCACGCCTGCGACATGAGCTGCGCCTGCACGACCTGCCACATCGTCGTGCGCGAAGGCTTCAATACCCTCAATGAGCTGGATGAAAACGAAGAAGATTTGCTCGATCGAGCTTGGGGACTGGAACCGAACTCTCGCTTATCTTGCCAAGCTTTTGTCGCTCAAAAGGATCTGGTGGTGGAAATTCCGCGCTACACGATCAATCACGCGAAAGAGAACCACTAGCGGGGCAATCTCGGCGATCTGAGCGCAACAAGCCCTGCAGAAGTTCGCGATCGCGCATCGAAACCCTTATTGCGCTATGATTGTAAAAAAGAGTTACTAACGATTGCTTGAAGCACCGATATCCGTTCTTGCGATGTGAACGCAACGGATGCCGAGACGGGCAAGCCGGAGACAAGAATGTGAGTGTGATTGAGATCGCTATATGGAGCGCGTGCTTGGGCGTGTATTTCTCGTACACGCTTTTGTCGTTGTTCTTTGCAGCGGTGTATCGCAGACCACAGGTCCTGAGCGTTGCGGCATTCATTGCCGTATCGTTCGTAGCGGTCTTCCTTGCAAGTGGGCTCGGTCGATGGGTCTGGCCTGAACTTTCATCTGACACCTACACCCGAGCGGCGCTGGTGGCTTTAGCGGTCAGTGCAAGCCTTTCCGCTTTCGGTTTGCGAAGTTTCTTAAGAGCTGAGTATCGAGATCCTTGGATCAATTGGGGCATGTCAGGTGCCGCCACCGCAGCCGCTGTGACCACGCTGGCAGCGCTTTGGCATGATCCCGTTGCGGCCTTGGAAATTCAGGCGATGATCGTGATCGCCGTCGCCGTGTTCTCTGCGTGGATGACTTTGCGGGCAGGCCTATCGGGCGACCGCTATGCATTGTCGATGCTGACGGCCTGCATTGCCTTGGTGTTTGCGATCAGTGGCCTTTACGCGACGGCGCTCAACATGCCGATCATGAACACCGGAATGCAAGCTTTGACAGCATTTTTGTGCGCGGCCTATGTGGTGATCAGCTTTCTGGTCGTGCGTCGACGGCATGGAACGAAGGTCCGCATGCTGCGTCGGCTTGATCGGAGTACCGACAAAGATTTGCTGACGCAGACCTGGACCGGCACCGCCTTGATTCGCAAAATCGATGAAGCTATCGTGCGAGCAAAGCGCCAACGAAAAGAGCTCACCGTCTTGGGTATCGATTTTTCCAACGCGGCCGCCGTCAAGCAAGTGCACGGCGCGCAAGGTCTTGATCAAGTGATGTACGTCATGGCGATGCGGATCAATCAACTCTGCGGCAACGATCTGGTGGGTCGATACGGCAACCACGGTTTTGTGATCGTTCTCGACAGCGTTCGTAATCTGCGGTTGCTTCGCTCCCTAGGTCTGCGAATGGCCCTGAACCTGCGCCGTCCTTATGTGATCGACCCGGATGGCCAAGATGATCTTTTTGGTGCCGAGATTGGCATTGGCATTGCTCGCTTGTCGAAAAAATGGAGTGATCAGGCCGCACACCATGCCAGCGATACTGAAATGGGCCAACGCGATAGTTTGTCCGCAACGCAGGATGTGTTGCATGAGGCGTTTGAACTAGCGGTCACCGCCAGAAAGTTTCGTTCCCGAGTCGCTATTCTGACTGCCGGGTCAAACAAAGCGGTGGCCTTAGAGACAATAAAGTTGCGCTAAAAAGCGCTCGCGGATGCGCTTGATTTGGAGCGTGACGCTCGTGTGTTGCCCATGGGCTAGGCTAGTATGATTGGCGCATGCGACAAATTTTTCTTGACACCGAAACCACCGGCTTGTCACCAGCCACGGGTGACCGCATTTTGAACCTGGCTTGTGTCGAAATGATCAGCCGCAAGCTAACCCAAAACGATTTTCATTGCTACATCAACCCTGAGCGCGATAGCCATGAAGACGCACTTCGCGTGCATGGGCTGACGACTGAATTCCTTGCCGACAAGCCCAAATTCCCCGAAATCGCGCAGGAATTCCTCGCTTTCGTGCAAGGCGCAGAAATCATCATCCACAACGCGCCGTTTGATGTGGGTTTTCTCGATGCGGAATTGCAGCGCGCCGGCCTGCCCAAATTCAGCACACATGTCGAAAAAATCACCGACTCCCTGGCCATGGCTAAAGAACTGTATCCCGGCAAACGCAACGGCCTTGACGCGCTATGTGAGCGGATGGGTGTAGACAACTCTAACCGCACCCTGCACGGCGCTTTGCTAGATGCGCAACTGCTCTCGGAGGTGTACATCAACCTCACGCGCGGTCAAGATGCCTTGCTCATCGACTCGCACAGTACCAACCAAACTAGCGGTGTGGGCGCAGTCAAAGTCGATTTCTCAGGCCTAGCGCTCTTTGTCTTGCAACCTAGTGAAGTCGAGCTAGCCGCACATGAAGACGTGCTCAAGCAGATTGATAAGGCCAGTGGTGGCAAGACGGTTTGGCGAGCACCGCCGTGAGTGGGATCGCTGAACTTGCGCTGGTGTTGCTCTATGGCTTGTAGCCGTCGGTCAGTGTGCTAAGGAAAGCGACGATATCTGCGATATCTTGCGGGCTCATGCGGGGCGCGCCATTGGCCAGGGGTGCAAACGGGGCTTGCCGATTGATGTTGCCTTGATACTGCGCGGGCAGGTCGTCAAACTTGTTGACGGCACCACTGATTGTGGGATACCAGCGGGCCGGGTCTGTATCGCGTGTCGCATAAAACGCGACTGCATCTTGCAGTGTGGTTGTCTTGGCGTTGTGGAAATACGGCGCCGTGAGCGCAACATTGCGTAGGGTTGGCACTTTAAACTTGCCGCACAAATCGGTGCGTGTGCTCAAGTCGGTTCGGTTGGGGCCGCATAAGCCAAGGTCAAAGAACCCGGGATCTTGCGTGGCAACGCTGCTGTTGCGAGGTACACCAAGGGCATGAAACTCAAAATTGGTAAACAAAACCTTCCCCGTGCTTGGATCGGGGCGACTGCTGTGACATGAAGCGCAATTGGCACGCTGAGGATCGTTAAAAATCGCCAGACCTCGTGACTCTTGGGCCGTGAACGTGGCAGTGCCCCCTTGGACGGCATCAAACTTACTGCTAAACCGTTCGTAATCTGGATCGTTAGCTTGATAAGTTTCGAGGGCGAGGGTCAACGCGGTCACGATGCTTGGATCAGAGCTGCTGGAAGAAACCACAAACAAGCCGGCGAATTCGCTGAAATAAGGAAGCGCCTTTACTTTAGCCGCTAAGCTGGCTTCATCGGTGTTGGCCATCTCTTTGCCAGTAAACAGGGGCAAGCGCGCTTGTGCCTGACGCGAGCTGGCGCGGCCATCCCACGTGAATCCGCCCTGGGGATCGCCGTTGCGGTTGAAGCGAAATGCGGTGTTTGCGTTGAGGTACTCGAGGCTGGGTGTGCTGCGCATGCCCTGGAGGGTCAAGCTGACGCCGCCCATGGGCAAGAAGCTACCCGCTGGATCAGCATGTGCTTGAGCTTTGGCGTGGCAACTTGCGCACGACAGGTTGCCGCCCAAGGACAAAGCAAGTTCATTGAAGAGCCTATCGCCAACCTGCACCTGTTGCTGGAGCATGCTGACGGTGGCTGGCTTGGCGTCTGGAGCAGTCGTCGTTGCCGTGCTGTCTGAGCCACCTCCACAGGAGGTCAAAAGTGCCGAC
>JANPAK010000187.1:0-8584 GCA_031429925.1 Variovorax sp. | reverse complement strand
ATGAACTGCCACATGCCGGCGGCCTTCGCACTGGATACCGCTTGTGGATTGAATGCCGACTCAATAAACGGCAACAAAGCCAGCTCAGAGGGCATGCCGCGTCGCTCTAATTCTTCAACAATATGGAACATGTACTTGCTCGAACGCTCAGTCATGCGGGTGATGTAGTCTGGTCGGGTGCTGTACCACTGCTCTTGCGAGGCCACGATCTCGTTTTGCAAGTCGGGCATGCCAAACCCGCGACGAATACGCTCCCAAATGTCTTCAGGTGGTTGCAGCGCCGCGACAGGGCGAGCCGCGATGTCAGTTGACTGAATCGGCGCACTGAGCGTCACCACCACCGGGGCTGCGAGTGGCCGCGTAACAGGCATGGGCGTGGCCGTTGGCGTGGAGTTCGATACTGGTGCCGAAACTGGGATAGGGGAAGGTTCAGCGACTGGCACGATCGCAGCGCCCGCGAGGCTGGTGGGTGCTCCAGTCGTCGCACAACCCGAAAGCAGCAGTGCGGCAAGCGCCAAACTGGAGAAAATGAGAAATCGTTTCATCAAAAATTATTCTTCCATTCACGCAACGCGGCAAAGTGAGCGACCTCGCCCGCCGCAGCGGGGTTGTATTGCAGAGCCTGCTTGATCACCGCAGGTTCGCGACTACGCAAAAAAGGATTGATCTGCTTTTCCAGCGCAATGGTGCTTGGCAAAGTGGGGAGTTTGCTCTCGCGCAGTGCAACACACGCCAATTCGTAGCTAGCCAACGCCTGATTCGTGGGCTCAACCGCTCGTGCAAAACGCAGATTGCTCAAGGTGTACTCGTGGGTGCAGCATACGCGAGTTGCTCCCGGCAGAGCTGCCAGTTCATCCAAGGATGCCAGCATCTGCGCTGGCGTGCCTTCAAACAGTCGGCCACAGCCACCTGAAAACAGCGTGTCGCCGCAAAAAAGCAAGGGTGCGCCGTCAAATGCTTCGCAAAAGTAAGCGATATGCCCTGCGGTATGGCCCGGCACATCGATCACCCTGAAAGTATGACCGAGCACCTCAATGACATCGGCCCCGAACAAGCGCTGTAAGGGCTCGGGCATCGGTTCTCCTGCAGGGCCAAACACCTTGCATGCTGTGGCTCGCCGCAACTCATCCACACCTCCGGTGTGGTCAGCATGATGGTGCGTCAGTAAAATGGCCTCAAGTTGTAGACAATCACGCTCCAAAGCGGCCAAGACAACCTGAGCATCGCCGGGGTCAACCACCACGGATCGGCCTGCATCTTGGATCATCCAGACGTAGTTATCAGTAAAGGCGGGCAAGGCAATTAAATTCATGAATGAGCCGATTATAAATTTGCAAAGTTGGCTGGCCAGCCCGCCCGGCCAAGCCATGATGCGTTGGGAGCAAGCGCAGCTTGATCTGGCCATCGCAGATGTGTTTGGTTATCACGCGCTTCAACTAGGCATGCCTGAAATGAATGCGCTACGTGCCAATCGTATGCCACATCAGTGGCGGGCCGACAACGACCCGCACTCAAACGTGCAATTGCACTGCGATTTTGAAGCCCTCCCCTTCCCAGAAGCTTCCTTAGATCTGGTGGTGATGCCGCACTCATTGGAGCTGAGCCTTGACCCGCATGCCAGCTTGCGCGATGCTGCTCGTGTGCTTGTACCTGAAGGCCGAGTCGTGATTTGCGGCTTTAATCCGACCAGCCTGTGGGGTTGGAAGCAAAGGCGCGAACGGTTTTACCAACGCTTGGGCTGGGGCAATTTGTACCTGCCGGATTCAGGCGAGTTCTTGGGCTATTGGCGCTTGCGAGACTGGTTGCGTTTGTTGGGCTTCGAAGTCGAATCAAGCAACTTCGGACTTTGGCATCCTGCTGTGCGTTCGGAGAAGTGGCTTGATCGCACGCAATGGATGAATACCTTAGGCGCACGCTACTGGCCTATTTTCGGCGCGGCCTATTGTGTTGTTGCTGTCAAACGAGTGCGCGGCATGCGCCTGATCGGCCCGGCTTGGAAGCGTACCCCTCAGCGCGCTGGTGCACCAGTTTCGATCATCCCGCGTGCCAACGCCACGCCGACGACGCACCGCGAAGAGCCAACGCCTCGCTGAACTAATCCTCTAGCGCGCAGCTCACGGGCTGTGCATTGAGCAAGCGTACGCAAGCCTGCGGATCGATATTGACCAAATAGCCGCGTCGACCGCCGTTGATGAAGATTCGCGGCAAACTCAGGATCGTTTCTTCAATGTAAACCGACATCTCTCGCTTCGTGCCGAACGGCGATGTGCCGCCCACCAGATAGCCAGAATGGCGATTGGCCACTTCGGGCTTGCAAGGTTCCACTGATTTACAGCCAATCTGCCGAGCGAGATTCTTGGTGCTGACCTTGCGGTTGCCATGCATCAGCACCACGAGTGGCTTGGCCGCCTCGTCTTGCATGATCAGAGTCTTCACGACGATGTACGGGTCTTGCCCCAGCACTTCAGCACTATGGTTGGCTCCGCCATGCTCCCAATACTCGTAGGGATGCTCGCTGAAATCGACCTTGTGTGCTTTGAGAAACGCTGTGGCCGGTGTCTCGGAGATATGGCTTTTTTTGCTCATGCCAATGCAGGGAGATTATTCGTCTGCCTCTGGCCAATCGCGAATGTAGGCCTTGAGCATCTTGTTTTCAAAATTCTGCGCATCCACCACAGCTTTCGCCACATCATAAAAGCTGATCACACCCATCAGCATGCGGTTGTCAATCACTGGCATGTAGCGCGCATGACGATCCAACATCATGCGCCGCACTTCATCGAGCTCAGTGGCTGGCGTGCAAATCAGAGGGCCGTCGTCCATGGCACGATAAACGCTGGTGCTGCCGACAGCGCCAGCGTTTTTGTTCACCGCCAAAATGACTTCGCGGAAAGTGAGCATGCCCACCACAAGGCCATGGCTCATCACCACCAGCGAGCCAATGTCTTTTTCTGCCATCAGTTGCATCGCCTCCGCCAAGCTGTCTTCCGGGGTGATGGTGTAGAGCGTGCCACCCTTGACGCGCAAAATATCACTGACTTTCATGGGTCTTACTCCTCGTCGATTGCCATGAATATAGCTCACAATGACGCTAACAACGCCTTCCCGCATCCGCTTGAATTGATAGGAAAACCCATGCCCGGCTACTCTGACCCTGGCTTCGACACACTCGCCTTGCACGCAGGCACCGCGCCCGATCCCACCACGGGCGCACGCGCTGTGCCGATTCACCTGACGACCAGCTTTGTTTTTGAATCGAGCGATCACGCGGCCTCGCTCTTCAACCTAGAGCGCGCCGGCCATGTGTACAGCCGCATCAGCAACCCGACCAACGCCGTGCTGGAGCAACGCGTGAGCGCCCTCGAAGGCGGCATCGGTGCGATTGCCACCGCCTCAGGCCAGGCGGCGCTGCATCTGTCGATTGCCACCATCATGGGCGCAGGCTCGCACATCGTGGCCTCCACTGCGCTCTATGGCGGCAGCCAAAATCTGTTGCACTACACCATGCGCCGCTTCGGCATTGACACCACTTTTGTCAAACCCGGTGATATCGACGGTTGGAAAGCAGCGATCCGCCCCAATACCAAATTGCTCTTCGGCGAAACCGTGGGCAACCCCGGCATGGAGGTGCTCGACATTCCCACCGTGGCCGCCATTGCCCACGAAGCGCGCCTGCCCCTCTTGGTGGACAGCACCCTCACCTCGCCTTGGCTCATCAAACCCTTCGAGCACGGCGCAGACATCGTGTATCACTCTGCCACCAAATTCCTCTCTGGCCACGGCACGGTGATTGGAGGCGTGGTGGTCGATGGTGGCAGTTTCGATTGGGAAAAATCAGGCAAATTCCCCGAGCTCTCCGAAGCCTACGAAGGCTTTCACAACATGGTCTTCACCGAAGAATCCACCGTAGGCGCCTTCTTGCTGCGCGCCCGCCGCGAAGGCCTGCGCGATTTCGGTGCTTGCATGAGCCCACACACCGCATGGCTCATCCTGCAAGGCATCGAGACCCTGCCCTTGCGCATGGCGCAGCATGCCCGCAACACAGAAAAAGTCGTTCAGTTCCTCACCAGCCACCCGTTTGTGAGCCGTGTCGGCCACCCGATGCTCGAATCGCACCCGAGCTACACGCTCGCACAAAAGCTCCTGCCGCGCGGCGCTGGCAGCGTGTTTTCATTCGACATGAGAGGCTCACGCGAGCAGGGCAAGAAATTCATTGAAACGCTGAAGGTGTTCAGCCATTTGGCCAATGTTGGCGATTGCCGCAGCCTCGTCATCCACCCCGCCAGCACCACGCATTTCCGCATGACTGACGAAGCGCTGAGCGGCGCAGGCATTGGCCCCGGCACAATCCGCCTGTCTATTGGTTTGGAAGACGCCGATGACTTGATTGATGATTTGAAGCGGGCTTTGAAGGCCGCTGAGAAGGCCGCTTAATGGATATTCGCGCTTTTCTCTCTTCGGATGAAACCGCCGTGATCGCTCTTTGGCAGACGTGTGAACTCACGCGCCCGTGGAACGATCCACACAAAGACGTTGCCCGCAAGCTGAGCGTGCAGAGCGATCTGTTCGTCGTGGGCATGGAGGGCAGCGAACTCATTGCCAGCGCCATGTTCGGTTTTGAGGGTCATCGCGGCTGGGTGAATTACCTCGCCGTCTCGCCTGTGCATCAAAGGCGCGGCCATGCGAGCGCGCTGATGCGCTGGGGAGAGGAAGCGCTCAGAGCACGCGATTGCCCCAAGATCAACCTGCAGATTCGCAGCGGAAATGCCGCGGTGATTGCTTTCTACCAAAGCTTGGGCTACGGCGTGGATGATGTCACGAGCCTAGGCAAGCGTTTGATTCCAGACAACTGAGGTCACCATGTATATCCCTGTTCAAGGTCAAAAAATCTATTGCTACACCGGCGGCAAACCTTTTGATGCCGCCAAGCCCACTCTGGTGTTCATCCATGGCGTGCTCAATGATCACAGCGTGTGGATTCTGCAGACGCGCTACTTTGCGCATCATGGGTTTAACGTGCTCGCGGTCGATTTGCCAGGGCATGGCAAGAGCGAAGGAAGCTGCCCGAAAAGCGTGGAAGCGGCGGCGGAATTTACTATGGCGCTGATGGATGCGGTGGGCGTGCAAAAAGCGGCGCTGATCGGCCACAGCTGGGGCAGCTTGATTGCCCTGCATGCGGCCAGCCTCGCGCCAGAGCGCGTGAGCCAGCTCGCACTGGTGGGCACGGCGTATCCCATGAAAGTCTCACCGGCCTTGCTGGATGCTTCGCTCAATGCACCGATGAAGGCGATTGAAATGGTCAACACCTTCAGCCATAGCTCGCTCAGCCCGCCGCCCTCGGCGCTCGGCCCTGGCACTTGGCTCTATGGCGGCTCACGGGCGCTGATGCGGCGGGTGCTGGCGAGCAATCCGAAAGAAAACGTGTTTCACATTGGCTTCAAGGCCTGCGACAGCTATGAAGGCGCATTTGAGGCATTAAATCGGCTGATAGCCCACACAGAGTCAGCGCAGATTGCTATTCTTTTTATAGTGGGTATGGCGGATCAGATGACCACGCCGAAAGCAGCGCAGAGCTTGATCGACAAAGCGCCCGCTGCAAAAGTAGCGCGCGTCTCAGGCGGGCATCAGATGATGACGGAATCGCCAGAAGAGGTGTTGCGCGCCCTCGCAAATTTCCTCAGGGCTTAGACGCATCGATGGGTCAGTGCTGTCAAAATCGGCGCATTACTTTCTGGAGTTTTCATGAAATCACGCGCAGCTGTCGCGTTCGCAAAAGGCGAGCCTCTCAAAATTGTTGATATCGATGTGGCGCCGCCGCAGGCTGGCGAAGTGATGGTCAAAATCACACACACGGCTGTTTGCCATACCGATGCCTACACCCTCAGCGGCGACGATCCGGAAGGCGTGTTTCCCGCCGTGCTCGGGCATGAAGGGGGCGGCATTGTGGTGCAAGTGGGCGAAGGCGTGAGCAGTGTGGCGGTTGGCGACCACGTGATTCCGCTCTACACACCTGAATGCAGGATGTGCAAATTTTGCCTCTCAGGCAAAACCAATCTTTGCCAAAAGATCCGCGCCACACAAGGCAAAGGGCTCATGCCCGACGGAACCACGCGCTTTTCCTTTGAAGGCAAGCCGCTCTATCACTACATGGGCACCAGCACCTTCAGCGAATACACGGTGGTTGCGGAAATCTCCCTTGCCAAGATCAACCCGGCAGCGCCGCTGGGTGTGATGTGCTTGCTCGGATGCGGGGTGACGACGGGCCTTGGCGCAGTGCACAACACGGCCAAAGTGCAAGAGGGTGACAACGTCGCGGTGTTTGGCCTGGGCGCGATTGGCTTGGCCGTGATCCAGGGTGCTAGGCAGGCGAAAGCCGGGCGGATCATCGCGATCGACACCAATCCTGGGAAGTTTGATCTCGCCAAAACCATGGGCGCGACCGAATGCATCAATCCAAAAGACTTTGACAAGCCGATCCAAGATGTGATCGTCGGCATGACGGATGGCGGTGTGGAGTTCAGCTTCGAATGCATTGGCAACGTGAACGTGATGCGCGCTGCATTGGAATGCTGCCACAAAGGCTGGTGCGAGTCGATCATCATTGGCGTGGCAGGTGCTGGGCAAGAGATCGCTACGCGTCCGTTTCAGTTGGTCACAGGGCGCGTGTGGCGTGGCAGTGCGTTTGGTGGCGTGAAAGGGCGTTCGCAATTACCAGGCATGGTCGAAGATGCGATGCGAGGTGATATCGAGCTTGATCCTTTCATCACGCACAACATGCCCTTGGCGCAAATCAATGAGGCATTTGATTTGATGCATGAAGGCAAATCGATCCGCACGGTGATTCATTTCTAAGACTGACGCAGCCCATGTCTGAACACCTGAAAGTGCGCTCTGAGCATCTTTGTTTTGCCGGGACGCAAAGATACTATGAGCACGCATCCACTGAACTTGGCTTGCCCATGCGCTTTTCGATTTTTCTGCCTCCGCAAGCGGCTCGTGGCCCGGTACCCGCTGTGCTCTATTTGGCTGGCTTAACTTGCAACGAAGAAACCTTCATGATCAAGGCCGGTGCCCAGCGCTACGCCGCTGAGCTGGGCTTGGCGCTGATCTGCCCGGATACCAGCCCGCGCGGCAGCGAGCCCAGCGGCCTCAAAGGTGCGACGCAAAGCTGGGATTTTGGTATCGGCGCGGGCTTTTATCTGGACGCAACGCAGGCACCTTGGTCTCGCTACTGGCGCATGGAAAGCTATCTGATGGCCGAGCTGCTGCCCTTGCTGGTTGCTGAGCTTCCTCTCGATGGCGAACGGATGGGCATTTTCGGCCACTCCATGGGCGGGCATGGGGCACTGAGCCTAGCTTTGAGACACCCCGGGCGCTTCCGATCCCTGTCAGCCTTCGCCCCGATTTGTGCGCCCACGCAGTGCCCGTGGGGCGAGAAAGCGTTTTCTGGCTATTTGGGCGCGGATCGCAGCACATGGTCTGCCCACGACGCCAGCGCCCTGATGCAAACCTACAAAACTGCGCCCTACCCCGAGGGCATTTTGATCGACCAAGGTTTGGCTGATCAGTTTTTGCCGGAGCAATTGCATCCGCATTTGTTTGAGGCGGCCTGTGCTGCCGCGAATCAACCCCTCACATTGCGTCGTCATGCAGGCTATGACCATGGCTACTACTTCATTGCCAGCTTTGTAGAAGACCATTTGAAGCACCACGCGACGCAACTCGCCCCCTCTGCGGTTTAGCATTCGCCCGCGTGCAACGCCTCGCGGATGTCTAGCGCAATGGGCCCTAGGTGAGATCCACGCCCTAGATCGTTATTCCGAATACGCGGCAAAACTTCTCTGAATTGAGGCCGCTGTGAGCCGGTCGCTTGGCCTTCATGGGGAAGCGGCTGGCCGGCACCGGCTCCATCGTGGCTTTGACTGGGATCCCTTTGGATTTCAAATCCTCTACGACACGCTGCGCAAATTCGTAGCGGCTCATCACCTGCGGGGCGCTGAAGTGATACAGGCCACGGTGCTGCTGGAAGAATGCTTTGCTGCCGGCAGGATGGGCTTTGGCTAAGCTCAGCCATGCATTCAAAACGCCAGCGAGGTTCGTCACATCATTCGGCGTGGAGGTTTGGTCGCTCACGATGGGCAAATGGCGCTCTTCTTGGAGCCAGTTGCGCACGCCGCTGAAGAAGTTTTTGCCAGCGGGGCCGTAGAGCCAACTCACGCGGAAAGCGAAATGCGCACCTAGGCTGGCTAACACGGCTTGCTCGCCAGCGAGCTTGCTTGCGCCATACACACCGAGCGGGTTGGGCGCATCGGATTCAATGTAGGCTGAGCCTTTTTCACCGTCGAATACGAAATCAGTGGAGAAGTGCACGAGGCTGGCTTGCACGGCATCGCAGGCTTGGACGAGATTTTTTGCAGCCAGATGATTGAGCGCGTAAGCCGCATCTGGCTCATCTTCTGCTATATCAACTTGGCTATAAGCCGTGCAGTTGATGACCACATCGGGCTTTTGAGCGGCGATCCATGCTCGCACCGCCGCGTGATCCAGCAAATCCAGCTCGCTATGTCGAGGCGCTATAAATTCA
>JANPAK010000186.1:0-4375 GCA_031429925.1 Variovorax sp. | reverse complement strand
AAGTCAGCATCGAGCAGTTTGCCCGTTTCACACAGGCCACCGGCTACGTCACGGCTGCCGAAAAAGCCGGCGGTGGCAGCACCTTTGAGGGCGGCTGGGTGCAGCGCAAGGGCTGGACTTGGCGCACACCTTTTGGCCTGCCCGGCAACGGCAAAGAGCCGGCCGTACATATCAACTTCCACGAGGCCAAGGCCTATTGCCAATGGGCGGGCAAGCGCCTCCCCACCGATGCGCAGTGGATGGAGGCCGCCTACACCGAGCGCCGAGCCCGGCCGTCAGCTGGCCTAGAGAGCGGCCAAACCTATCCCTACCCTACCGGCAACAGCCCGCACGGCGCCAACTGCTTAGGCGATTGCGGTGCAGCGCCCACGCCCGCCGCCTATGCAGCGCCGGCCATCACCTCACGTGGGCACGGCCATGCGCCCAGCGGCAGCACCCGCGCCGGCGTCAACGGCTTATTCGAGATGGGCGGCAACGCTTGGGAATGGACGGACGGCGGCAGCGATGCCGCCCGCCCCACCCGTGGCGGCTCATGGTGGTATGGCTCAGCGCAGATGCACCGCGAGCATCTGCAAACCAAACCGGCGAATACCGCCGTTGTTTACATCGGTTTTCGTTGCACAAGGCCCTGATGATGAAACGCAGAAATCTCTTACTCAGCACGGCTGCTCTGGCCCTGCCAACGCTCAGTCTGGCCGACGATGCCGCTTGGGCTGCGCTCAAAAAGCCCGCCAGCATCGTGCTGTTTCGCCATGCGCTGGCGCCCGGTGGTGGCGATCCGCCCGGCTTTAAAGCCGGCGATTGCAGCACCCAGCGCAACCTAAGTGACGAAGGCCGCGCACAGGCCCAGCGCATCGGCCAAGCCCTGCGCGAGCAAGGCATCGCAGTGCAGGCGGTACGGCATTCGGCATGGTGCCGCACCCGCGATAGCGCGCACTTGGCTTTCCCCGAGCTGCGCGAGCCAGTGCTGCGCGCGGAGCCAGCCTTCAACTCGTTTTTTGGTAATCGCAGCACCGAGCCAGCGCAGACCGCTGCCGCCCGCGAGATCATGCTCAAGTGGCGCGGCCCCGGTACCTTGGTGGTCTTCACCCATCAAGTCAACATCACTCAGCTCACCGAGATCTTTCCGCAGTCGGGCGAAGGCGTCATCTTGCTGCGCGAAGGCGCAAAGCTGGTGATCAAAGGCCGTCTGCCGCCCTGAATACTGTCAAAATATAAGGAAAATCGGCATCCGTCCTCCGTACAAACTGGGTTGCATGCTCTCTTTTCAATAGCAAAGAAAAGCCGTGAACCAAACCGTCGAGCAAGTTGAGGTCGGCAGCAGTATCGTCTGTCCCTGACGCCATATTGGCAAGCAGCGCAGGCCGCGCAGTAAGACAGCACCGCCCAATGGGAAGCCATTGTCCTCTCTTGTTGCTAGCGCCTATGCCCTACCGCTGCATGTATTGCTCATTGTCCTAACGCTAATGACCTCCGCCACCACAGCCCATACCGGCCACGCCATCCACTTGCGGCGCGACGGTGTGGTGATGGGCACGGGCGGTAATCGTTTTGGCCCACTCGCCTTTCACGGTTTGGGCGACAAAGCTGATCGCTGGGGCGCCATCTTTCAAGGCGCAATCGCTATTGCCACCGGCTCGCGCCATTCGCTCGCCATCCGCGCCGATAGGAGCCTCTGGGCTTGGGGCGAAGGCTTCACGACTGAGCCAATCAAGCTGTTGGATGGTGTTAGCGACGTCGCTGCAGGCGACACAGCCACCATCGCACGCACGCAGGGCGGCGCCCCATGCCAATGGGACGCACGCCTCAGCAGTGCGCCGCGCCGATTGAGTTTGCCTTAACGAGACGAGGTTCTGCAGCTTAGATCACGCGTTCGGCAAGCTGGCCTACTTGCAGCACCCCGTCGGCTTCAACGGGCTGTCTCAGACAGAGCAAAGGTTTGCATGGCATGACTCGTCCTGGGCTGGTCCTCAACGTACAGGTACGACCAAAATGGTGTCGCCCGTCGTAGCGCCTTTGGGTCCCGTGTTACCTGTGCTGCCCTTGGCGCCCCGTTGCGCCGGATTAGCCTGTGGCACCCGTGTCTCCCGTTGCACCCCGTGGACCTGGAGGGCTAGGCGGTACGGTAAAGCCGCCTGCTAAGTACAGTGCGAGTGCGCTTGTGACAAACAGTTGTGAATGTTTCATGTGCATTGCTTTGGTTGATCCCGCAACGAGCGGTCAAATTCACGACTATGCGCAGCCCCGGTCTTCGTCTGTACGCTCGCGCGCATTGCTGCGGGCTTGGCAAGCTTGGGCCAATCATTTGTGTGCACAGGCGTACAGACCGAGGGCCACCATATGCCCCATGCTCGCGCAAGCTTGACATCCCCCCACGCGTTGACAACGCCAACCAAACGAGGCCCCCTTATGTGGAAGATCAAAGTGCTTTGCTGCCTAGCGATCGGTTCTAGCGCAGCCTACAGCTCTAGCCCGGCGCACAGCGAGGCCAGGGAAGCCCTGCGCGCCAAGCATGCGGCTGTGGCTGTGCGCTTGCAAAGTAGCCCGTTCAAGCAGCCCGTGGTGTTGGACTCGGTGCAAACCAAAGACACTGCCCAAGGTGATGTCTATGCTGTGCTGGCCTACCCCTTGGCCACTGTGCGCCGTGAGCTCAGTGGCGCAAACCACTGGTGCGATGTCATGAATTTGCATGCCAACACCAAGTACTGTCAGGCCGTTGCAGGGTCTGTGCTCAAGGTTTATATCGGGAACAAGACACCCCAGTCGCTGGATGCAGCCTCTCAGGTCAATCTCAGTTTTAGCGTGACAGATCAACACCCTGAATATCTGCAAGTCGTCTTGCACGCCGATGCAGGGCCGATGGGCACCAGCGATTACAAAATTGTGCTCCAAGCCATGGCCTTATCCACCGGCACCACGTTTATCCAGCTGAGCTATTCCTACGCATCCGGTGTACTGGCGCGCGTGGCCATGCAAACCTACCTGGCCACCGTGGGTGCAGGCAAGGTCGGTTTTACGGTCACGGGGCAGCGGACCGATGGGCAGCCTGTTTACGTGGCTGGTGTACTCGGCTTGGTAGAGCGCAACACCATGCGGTTTTATTTCGCGATCGACAGCTTTTTGGCCGCCACAGCTCAGCCCGTATCCCAACAGCTAGAGCATCGCTTGCAAAGCTGGTTCAGCGCCGCGGAGCGCTACCCGCGGCAGCTGCACGAGATGTCACGCGCAGACTACGTAAAAATGAAACATGCTGAAAATGAACGCCAAAAAGCGTCCGCCCATCCCATTACTCTGATGAATATCCGCTGAGTACGCTAGCTTTCCATCATGGCCAGCCAGCCCTCCTCACGCGCCTATCGCGCCCCTACTCCGATTCCGCTCTGGCTTTGGCCACCTGCCATTCATTGCTGCTTTTAGAGGTCTGTGCTTCTTCGGTCAGCTGCCTCTCCAGCTCCTGGGTGCTTTCCCGTACCGCGCGAACGAAGTCTTTGCGATCCGATTCGTCGCGCAATTTGCCAAGGCGCGCGGCTTGCTGGTAATTGGCGTGGCGGAAACGATCGGTCATTTCTTTGGATTCATAGCGGCCATGACCGAGCAACTCCAGCGCATGCCGCCCGGTCGTCAAGGCGCTTTCATACAGCTCGCGCTGCGCTAGGCTGACGCCGAGTTTGTTCAAGTCATACATATGGGGCACGTCTTTCGCCCTTGCCACAACATGCAGATGCGGAAAATGCTTTTTGGCGAGCTGCGCAATGGCCGTGATGTCTTCCTTGCCGTCCACCGCAATCACCAAGACACGCGCTTTGTGCGCTCCTGCCACTTCCAGCAAGTCCAAGCGCGTCGCATCGCCGTAAAAGATCTTGAATCCAAACTGGCGCATGCTGTCAATATGGTCACTGTCGTGATCCAACACGGTCGAAACGATCCCGTTGCTCAGCAGCAAACGCCCCACAATCTGCCCAAAGCGCCCAAAACCCGCAATGATCACCCCGTGCTGATCGATGTGCTCATCGGCGCGCTGCGGTGGCGCTGCAGCGCGAAGTAGTCGCACTTGCGCCCAGTCTTGCAACTTCATCAGCAAGGGCGACACCGCGATGGACAAAGCCACGATGAGGTTGATCCAAGCGCCCTGATCGGTGCTGACCATCTTGCCGGACATCGCCAAGCTCGTCACCACAAAAGCAAACTCACTGCCTTGCCCAAGGATGGTCATGAAGGTCACGCGATTGCCGCCTTGCATCCGAAACACGGCCGCCAAGCCGTAGAGCAAGGCAAATTTCAACGCCAAGTACGCCGCGAGCAATCCCAGAATTTGCGGCCAATGCGCCTTCAGCAGATTCAGATCAATGGCCGCTCCGATGGTGATGAAAAACAG
>JANPAK010000185.1:0-2116 GCA_031429925.1 Variovorax sp. | reverse complement strand
ACCTCGCCGGTGTCGGTGTCGCGGTACTCGTGGTCCTGGATCCAGTAGTCGGCGTAGGTGACGTAGCGGTCGAAGATGTTCTGGCCGTACTCGCTGTAGCTCTCGAGGTAGGCGGTCTGGATCTCCTTGCCGATGAACTCGGCGTAGCGCACCCCCAGGTGCTCCTTGATGAAGCCGAGGTACTTGTCCTCGATGTCCTTCGGGAACTGCTCGCGCTCGATCTGCTGCTCGAGCACGTACATCAGGTGCACCGGGTTGGCCGCCACCTCGGTCGAGTCGAAATTGAAGACCTTGGAGATGATCTTGAACGCGAAACGCGTCGAGACGCCGCTCATGCCTTCGTCGACACCGGCGTAGTCGCGATACTCCTGGTAGCTCTTGGCGCGCGGGTCGGTGTCCTTCAGGTTCTCGCCATCGTAGACCTGCATCTTCGAGAACAGTGACGAGTTCTCGGGCTCCTTCAGGCGCGTCAGCACCGCGAACTGGCTCATCATCTTGAGCGTGCCCGGGGCGCATTTGGCCTCGACCAGCGACGAATTGCGGATCAGTTTCTCGTAGATCTTGACCTCTTCGCTGACGCGCAGGCAGTAGGGCACCTTGACGATGTAGATACGGTCGAGGAAGGCCTCGTTGTTCTTGTTGTTGCGGAAGGCCTTCCACTCGCTCTCGTTGCTGTGCGCCAGCACGATGCCGTCGAACGGGATCGCGCCGAAGCCCTCGGTGCCCTTGTAGTTGTTCTCCTGCGTGGCTGTGAGCAGCGGGTGCAGCACCTTGATCGGCGCCTTGAACATCTCGACGAATTCGAGCAGGCCCTGGTTCGACAGGCACAGCCCACCCGAATAGCTGTAGGCGTCGGGGTCGTCCTGGGCGTAGGTCTCGAGCTTGCGGATGTCGACCTTGCCGACCAGCGAGGAGATGTCCTGGTTGTTCTCGTCGCCCGGCTCCGTCTTGCTGATGCCGATCTGCTTGAGGATGGACGGATGGCGCTTGACGACCTTGAACTTGCGGATGTCGCCGCCGAACTCCTCCAGGCGCTTGACGGCCCAGGGCGACAGGATGCGATGCAGGTAGCGCTTCGGGATGCCGTATTCCTTCTCGAGGATCGGGCCATCCTCGGTGGCGTCGAACAGGCCCAGCGGCGACTCGTTGACCGGCGAACCCTTGATGGCATAGAAGGGCACGTCCTGCATCAGCAGTTTCAGGCGTTCGGCGATCGAGCTCTTGCCGCCCCCCACCGGGCCCAGCAGGTACAGCACCTGCTTCTTCTCTTCCAGCCCCTGCGCAGCGTGGCGGAAGTAGGAGACCACCTGTTCGATGGAGTCCTCCATGCCGTAGAACTCGGCGAACGCCGGGTAGCGCTTGATGACCTTGTTGGCGAACAGCCTGGACAGTCGCTGGTCATTGCGCGTATCGACCGTCTGCGGCTCGCCGATGGCCTTGAGCATGCGTTCGGCGGCGGTGGCGTAGGCCAGCGGGTTGCGCTTGCACTCGTTGAGGTAGTCTTCGAGCGAGATTTCTTCTTCTCGGGTGCGCTCGAAGCGCGCGGTGAAACTGCTGATAGCGTCCATGTGCGGACCTCCTGGTAAGGACTCGGCACTCGCAAGCAATTCGCCTGCCAGTGTCTGGGAAGTTCTGATGCCGTCCCGGCTTGACGGGCCCAGGCGGCATCAGAGCTTTCCGATCCTTCCGCACCACGCGCTCGGTGTGCGCACTATCTTGAACTCAGCATCTCGCAATCAGCACAGGCCGAGGGCCCGAGATGAAGCGGTTTCCGCCCGCATTTCACGCCATCGCCTGACGCATGCATTGAACGTGCCACGCCGCCGGATGGCTGACGCGGGGCCGCTTGTTTTTAGTTCGGCGCGCCCGCCTTGGCAAGCGCCGTTGCAACGGGTGTTGTGCCCACCCCAATGACTCGACTGCAGCGCCGAAAGTTCCAGCGGCGCTGCCGCCATCTCAGCCGTCGATCAGCGCCGGGTCCCAGGCGTGCACGGTCTGTCGCTGCTCGCCCAGCTTCTCGATGTAGACATGCATCTTGTCGCCGGGCTTGAGGAAGACCGGGTTGGGCTTGATGCCCAGACCCACACCGGGCGGCGTGCCCGTGGTGATCAGGTCG
>JANPAK010000184.1:0-8753 GCA_031429925.1 Variovorax sp. | reverse complement strand
CTGGCGCTGCTGCTGACATCGAAGCTCGCGTCAAACAAGTGCGCGTGCAAATCGAAGAAGCCACGTCTGACTACGACCGCGAAAAGCTGCAAGAGCGCGTTGCAAAACTCGCTGGCGGCGTCGCCGTGATCAAAGTCGGTGCTGCCACCGAAGTTGAAATGAAAGAGAAAAAAGCCCGCGTGGAAGACGCGCTGCACGCGACCCGCGCTGCAGTGGAAGAAGGCATTGTGGCCGGCGGCGGCGTGGCATTCTTGCGCGCGAAGCAGGCTGTGGGCGCTCTGAAAGGCGACAACGCTGACCAAGACGCAGGCATCGCCCTCGTCATGCGCGCCATTGAGTCGCCACTGCGCGAAATCGTGTTCAACGCTGGCGGCGAAGCCAGCGTGGTCGTTAATGCAGTGCTCGCCGGCAAAGGCAACTACGGCTTCAACGCTGCCAACGACACCTATGGCGACATGATCGAAATGGGTATCTTGGACCCCACGAAAGTGACCCGCACCGCACTGCAAAACGCAGCCTCTGTGGCTAGCTTGATGCTCACCACCGAGTGCATGATTGCTGAAGCGCCAAAAGCCGAAAGCGCTGGCGGCGGCATGGGTGGCGGTGATATGGGCGGCATGGGTGGTATGGGTGGCATGGGCATGTAAATGCCTTTCACTCCTTGCCTGAGGCTCCAGAGCGTCGTTGCAAGGGCTTGCCGTAGCGCTGCTACTGTCAGCGCCCTCGCGCCTAGCTCTGAAACCTCATGCTGCGTCGATTAGCTTAATGGCTCCCGACAAAAAACAAAGCCCGCAGACTGCAAGGTCTGCGGGCTTTGTTTTTGGGGATGCGGTTAAACCATCACAGTGGAAACTGATTTGGTGTTGACGTAAGCCTCCAGCGCCTCAGGGCCGCCTTCGCTGCCATAGCCGGAGTCTTTTACGCCACCGAAGGGCATTTCCGCCACGGCCAATGCAGGTTGGTTGATCCACAGCATGCCAGCTTGGATGTTTTGCGCGAGATTGTGCTGATGTTTCAGGGATGAGGTAAAGGCATAGCTGGCTAAGCCGAAAGAGAGGCGGTTGGCCTCGCCAATCGCTTCATCCATCGTGTCAAACCCACGAATACCAGCAATCGGGCCAAAGGGCTCGTCATTGAACACGCTGGAATTGAGCGGAGCGTCGCTGATGATGGTGGGGGCAAAGAAATTGCCGGTGCTGCCGATCCGCTCGCCACCCGTTTCAATTTTGGCGCCGACAGCGCGCGCATCGGCCACGACTTTTGCCATCGCATCCAAGCGTCGTGCATTAGCCAGCGGGCCCATGGTGGTGCCATCTGCCACGCCATCGCCCACCTTGATTTTCCCAGTGAAGGTCACGAACTTTTCAATGAATTCAGCCTTGACGCTGTTGTGAACCAAGAAGCGGGTGGGCGCAATGCACACTTGGCCGGCGTTGCGGAATTTCGCCGCACCAGCAGATTTGACAGCAAGCGCGACATCGGCATCATCGCAAATGATCACAGGCGCGTGGCCACCCAGCTCCATGGTGATGCGCTTCATATGTTGGCCAGCCATCGCGGCAAGCATTTTGCCCACCGGGGTGGAGCCTGTGAAGCTAATTTTGCGCACCGTGGGATGCTGGATCAAGTAGCTTGAAATCTCAGCGGGTACGCCATAGAGCAAGTTGATCACACCTGCTGGCAAACCGGCATCCACGAAGCACTTGAGAAACATCGCAGGCGAAGCTGGTGTTTCCTCAGGCGCTTTCACAATGATCGAGCAACCGGTAGCCAAGGCAGCGCCCACTTTGCGCACGATTTGGTTGACCGGGAAGTTCCAAGGCGTGAATGCAGCGACAACACCGATCGGCTGCTTCAAAACCTGCATCTGGGTGTTCATCGAGCGCGGTGGCACGATGCGGCCATAAACGCGGCGGCTTTCATCGGCCAGCCAATTGAGGGTGTCGACCGTGCCAAGCAACTCGCCCTTGGATTCAGCCAGTGGTTTGCCTTGCTCCAACGTCATGAGCAGCGCGATGGTGTCGATGCGCTCGCCCAAAAGAGATGCAGCCTTGCGCATCACGCGCTGGCGCTCTGCCACCGGCGTGTTGCGCCAGATTTCAAAGCCCTTGGCGGCGGAATCTAGGGCAGCATCCATCTCCGCTTGCCCGGCTTGCGCCACACGGCCAATTTCAACGCCGGTGGCCGGGTTGACGATTGGGATGCTCTTCTTGCTGGCGGCTTCGCGCCATTCGTTGTTGATCAGCAGTTGGGTGTCTTGGTAGCTCATAGGGTCTCTTCGGGTGGGGTGGAAACCCTTCATTATCGCTCGTGTGCCGCGATCGCGCCGGCCGCGCCAAAGGGCGCACAGCACGCTTCAGTAGCGCTGCGGCACGTACATGCTTTCAGCGACTGGAAGGCGTGAATAGTCGGGATTGCGAACGCGCTCCGGCAAGTACACCGGTGGATGCTCGACTTCGTGATAGGGCACTTGGGCCAGCAGATGGGCAATGCAGTTGAGCCGCGCCTTTTTCTTGTCCACGGCTTGAACCACCCACCAAGGCGATTCTGGTTTGTGGGTGCGCTCAAGCATCTCTTCTTTCGCGGCAGTGTAGTCTTCCCAACGGCGGCGCGATTCCAGATCCATTGGGCTAAGCTTCCATTGTTTGAGAGGGTCATGGATGCGTGACATGAATCTTGCGTGTTGTTCTTCATCGCTGATCGAGAACCAATACTTCACCAGTTGAATGCCGTTGCGGACGAGCATTTTTTCAAACTCGGGGACAGTGGTGAAAAACTCCTCCAGTTGCTCGTCGCTACAGAATCTCATCACCCGCTCAACGCCCGCGCGGTTGTACCAACTGCGGTCAAACAAGACGATCTCGCCAGCGGCAGGCAAATGTGACACATACCGCTGAAAGTACCACTGCGTGCGTTCGCGATCATTGGGAGCTGGTAGCGCCGCAACGCGGCATACGCGCGGGTTCAGGCGTTGCGTGATGCGTTTGATCGCGCCGCCTTTGCCAGCTGAATCGCGCCCCTCAAAAAGCACCACCATCCGATGCTTGGTGGCCACGACCCACTCCTGCAGCTTGACCAATTCACCTTGTAGACGAAACAACTCACGGAAATACTCCTGCCGAGCAGCTTTGGATTCGTCTGTGTTGTGATTGTGACCATCGAGCATGCGGTCATCGATCTCCATCTCGATTTCTTCGTCATAGCTGTCAACCAGCTCTTCTCGCAAGCGAGCAATCATCTTTTCTTCCGAACTTGCTGGGGTGTTCATTGGCCGCAGTCCTCACGTTTATGCAGAGCATTGAGCATGCCGCTGAGATATGTCGGTTTCATGACAGGGCGACACTGAAGTGTCATGTTTCTGTGATGTCTCTGTCACAAATGAGCGCTAACTTACCTAGTCATGAATACTCATGCACTGAGCGCACCCATCATCAATCGTCAAGCCTTGGTAGATCCAGGAGGCATACGAAGCCTTGACCTTCCATTCTTGACGAAGACCGCCACATCAAAGCTTTTAGACGATGATGATGAAGAAAGAGCGCATGTTCGAGCGGTTTTCATCTCTGACATTCATCTCGGAACAGCCGGCTGCCAAGCACATGCGTTACTTGATTTTTTACGCGTGACCCGCTGCGATTACCTCTATTTGGTGGGTGATATTGTGGACGGCTGGCAACTGCGCAGGCGTTGGTTTTGGCCGCAAGCGCACAACGACGTGGTGCAAAAGGTGCTGCGGGCCGCGCGCAAAGGCACGCGCGTGATTTTCATTCCCGGCAACCACGACGAGTTTGCCCGGCGCTACGAGGGGCACGAGTTTGGCGGTATTGCGGTGATGAACGACTGCGTGCATGTCATGGCCGATGGCAGAAAACTCTGGGTCACGCACGGCGATTTGTTCGATGGTGTGATTCAGTGCGCGAAATGGCTCGCTTATCTGGGCGACCACGCTTATGAATTCACGCTCAAGCTTAACCGCGCTTTCAATCGTCTGCGTGGCCGCTTGGGGTTGCCCTATTGGTCCCTTTCTCAATATTTGAAGCACAAGGTCAAGCGTGCCGTCAGTTATGTGTCGGATTTTGAAACCGCGGTTGCACACGAGGCTAAGCGGCGCGGGCTCGACGGCGTAGTTTGCGGTCATATTCATCGGGCAGAAATGCGCGAGATTGAAGGTGTGTTGTATTGCAACGACGGCGATTGGGTGGAAAGCCTCACTGCCTTGGTCGAACACGTCGATGGCAGGCTTGAGCTGATCGATTGGTCCAGTCGATCAGGCGCTGCTTATGCCATGGCCAAACCCAGTAAGGGCGTGGCTGCTGAAGAACGCCAAACCCTTGAACCCTTAGAAAAGGTGTAAGCCTATGCGTATTGCAATCATCACGGACGCTTGGAGACCGCAGGTCAATGGCGTTGTGACCATCCTCTTCGAACTGGTCGATCAACTCAAGCAGATGGGGCATGAGGTGCAGGTCGTTCAGCCTTATATGTTTGATACTCGCCCCTGCCCGGGTTATGCGGAGATTGCGCTGGCCCGGCACATCGAACCGCGCCTGTCCAAAGAGCTAGACGCGTTCGCTCCGCAGGCGATTCACATCGCCACAGAAGGGCCGTTGGGAAACCGGGGGCGAAAGTATTGTCTGAAGCATGGACTGCCCTTTACAACCGCATTTCACACGCGTTTCCCGGAGATTTTGAATGCCGCCTTGCGGGTTCCTTTGGTGTTGGGCTACTGGTGGTTCCGCAGGTTTCATGCTACGGCCGAGCGGGTCATGGTGCCAGCGCCAGCGACCTTGCGCATGCTGCAGCAGCGCGGCTTTGCCAATGTGGCGCAATGGACCCATGGCGTCGACGGGTGCGTGTTCACGCCAGGGGATCGCAGTGCGCTAGACCATCTGAATCTGCCGCGCCCGATTCATTTGTTTGTCGGGCGGGTATCGTATGAAAAAAATATCGAAGCGTTTTTGAATTTGTCCCTGACAGGCAGCAAAGTGGTCTGCGGTGTCGGGCCATTGGAAGAAAAACTCAAAGCGCGTTTTCGCAATGTGACTTGGATGGGAGTTTTGCCTCGGGCTGAACTCGCCGCTGTTTATCGTGCCGCAGACGTGTTTGTGTTTCCAAGCAAATCCGACACCTTTGGATTGACCATGTTGGAAGCGATGGCATGCGGCACACCGGTGGCAGCCTACCCGGTGGAGGGACCGATTGATGTGGTCGGCGCCTCATCGGCCGGCGTGATGGATGAAGATTTGGCGCAGGCAGTCGCCGCTGCATTGCTGATCGATCGCCGGGAGCCACCCAAGCGGGCGGCGCTGTTTGATGACAAAACCGTCGCCACGCAATTCTTGGCGATGCTGGCACCTATCCCGCCGATCGTCTTGCGACCCAATCAGCTCACGAGCAATGCGGTCTAGCGCAGCGTCTTTGCATCAAAGCGTCAGGATCGTGCACCCTGTCGTCTTGCGCGCCTCCAGATCGCGGTGCGCTTGCTGCACATCTTCCAGCTTGTAACGTTGATCGATCTTGATCTTTACCGCACCACTTTGCACCACGGCAAACAACTCATCGGCCATGGCCTGTGTGCTCTCCCGGGTTGCGATATGGGTAAAGAGGGTTTGGCGCGTCACGTAGATCGAGCCTTTCGCACCCAAGCTGCCCGGTGCAAAGGGTGGCACGACGCCAGAGGCATTGCCAAAGCTGGCCATCAGACCGAAGGGGCGCAGGCAATCCAGAGATTTGTCCCAAGTGTCTTTGCCCACCGAGTCATACACCACTTTCACGCCCACTTTTCCACCATTCGCGCCCGTGATCTCTTTCACGCGAGCCGCAAAATCTTCCTTCGCATAGTTGATCACGTGCGCCGCGCCGTATTCTTTAGCCAGAGTGCATTTTTCGTCTGAGCCCGCCGTGCCGATGAGCTGATAGCCGAGTGCCTTCGCCCACTGGCAAGCAATTAAGCCCACGCCGCCCGCTGCTGCATGAAAGAGCACAAAATCGCCGGCTTGCAAGCCCTCCACAGGCAGTGTTTTGCGCAGCAGGTATTGCGCAGTGAGGCCTTTGAGCATCATGGCCGCGCCCGTCTCAAAGGATATTGCATCGGGCAGTTTGCACACGCATTTTGCTGGCATCACGCGCATCTCACAGTAGGCGCCAGGCGGTTGGCTGGCATAAGCAGCGCGATCGCCCACCTTCAGATGCGTCACGCCTAGGCCCACCGCTTCCACCACACCAGCCGCCTCCATGCCCAGTTGCAATGGCAAGGGTAGGGCATACACGCCGCTGCGCTGGTAGACGTCAATGAAGTTCAAGCCAACGGCGTGGTGCCGAATACGAATCTCGCCTGCGCCGGGTTCGCCGACTTGTACATCCACGAGCCTCATTTGCTCGGGGCCGCCGGTTTGTTCGATGATGATGGCTTTGGTCATGGTGGCTCTTTCAGTAATAATCGATGATGCTTCGGTTCAATGCCGATTCAAAACTTTAGCACGGCCCTTCTCATGCAGTTTATCGATCTTCCCAATGCCCTACGCTTGGTGATGGCGCGCCATGGCGTGATGTTGGCGAATTTGCATGATCAATACATGGGCCAAGGCTTGAGTGTGTACGGTGAGTACAGTCAGCTGGAATGCGATTTTTTGTTGCAGTGGACGCCAGCTGGCCGTGACGCGGTGGAAGTGGGTGCGAACATTGGGTGTCTGAGCCTGCCGCTGGCCAAGGCACTGGCGGCGCAGGGTCGGCGTTTGCTCGCGGTCGAGCCGCAACCGTTGATTTTTCAGCAGTTGTGCGCCAATTTGGCCCTGAACCATGTCCGCAATGTGGTCGCGGTTGCAAACGCCTGTGCAACGGAGCCAAGCACGCTCTATTTCGCGCGCCAAGACTATGATCAAGCCGGTAATTTTGGTGCGGTGCGTTTGCGCCAGCAGGCCTTGGCCGGCGACGAGCGGATTGAAGCGCTACCGTTAGACGCGATGCTGGACCCCAGTTGGGATGTGGGCATGCTCAAAATCGATGTCGAAGGCATGGAGTCTGCTGTGCTCAAGGGTGCAGAAGCGACGATTGCCCGCTGTCGCCCAGTGATTTATTTGGAGAACGATCAACCTGATAAGTCACGCGCCCTGATTGAACAACTGTGGGCGCTGGACTATCGTGTTTGGTTTCATTTGCCCGCCTTATTCAATCCAGACAATTTTGCGCAGCAGACCAAAAACTTGTATCCCACTGTGGTTTCGGTCAATATGCTGTGCTTGCCCAGCGGATACGACCACTCACCGGACGCAGAAGCCGTTCGGGATGCGCTTTGGCATCCTTTGCTGCCCAGCGCCTAGCCGATTAAGCGGCCTTGCCGCGGCTGACCCAATACACCCCCATCAGCACCAGCACCGTGCCGCCGATAATCCAGAGGTTGAGCTGTTCGCCGAGGAAAATTACTCCCATGGCAATTGTGCTCATCGGGCCGATCATGCCGGTTTGTGCAGCTAGGCCTGCGCCAATGCGCTCAATCGCCATCATGACGAGAAGCACAGGAACAGCGGTGCACAGCGTCGCATTCAAGACCGAGAGCCAAATCACTTGCGGGGCAACCACAGCTGCCGACAAGGGCATCAACACGATGAACTGCAGGATACAAAACAGACAGGCCACGGTTGTTGCCAAACCGACCAGTCGCAATGAACCAAGCCGTTGGACCATCTCACCGCTGTAGACCAGATACAAAGCATAGGAGACGGCGCTGCCAAACACCAAGACCGAGCCCAGCAGCACATCCTTGCCCTCAAAGCTCACTTCGTGGCCAAACACCAAAAGCACACCGCCGTAGCTCAGCGCCATAGCAATCGCTTGAGTGCGCGTGATTTGCCTTCTGAAAAACAGCGCGCCGAGAATCAAAACAATCGTCGGGTTGAGATACAAAATCAACCGTTCCAAGCTGGCGCTGATGTATTGCAAGCCGAGGAAATCCAGAAAACTCGCTAGGTAGTAGCCGCAAAATCCAAGGCCAATCACGCCGAGCCAATCATTGCGTGACAGCGGCGCTTTGCCGCGCGAAGCCCACCAAGCCATTGCGGCGAAGATGGGCAAAGCAAAGAGCATGCGATACATGATGAGCGTCACAGCGTCGACGCCATAGCGATAAGCCAGCTTGACGATGATTGCTTTGCCGCTGAAGGCAATGGAGCCGACCACGGCCATGGCCAGTCCCGTGAGTTGAGCGTGGCGGGCGAGAGTGCTCATGCGATAAATGCCATCATTAAAATAGCATCTTACGCATATTCTATATAGGCCAGAAGCAAGTTTCTCTTACAAGAGCGCATCAGAAACCAACCGCCTGCCCATCCCGCCGCGAATCGCTCGCTGCCACATAGCCATGCACCTTCGGATCGCCGGCGTGCCAGATGAATTGGCCGGCACCGAAGTCTTGGTATGAATCATTGATCACTTCGGTTTGATGGCCGCGATCGATCAGGCCTTGTACGGTTTGCGGATTCATCGCGGCTTCAACGTTGATCTCTAGCCCCTCATTGAAGCGCCAACGCGGTGCGTCGCACGCGGCTTGCGGATTCTGGCCATAATCCAGCATACGAACTAACGTTTGCATGTGACCTTGGGGCTGCATGTTTGCGCCCATCACGCCGTAGCTCATGACCGGCTGCCCGCCTTTGGTGAGGAAGGCTGGGATGATGGTGTGGAATGGGCGTTTTCCCGGCGCAACCACATTGGGTGAAGCTGAGTCAAGAGAGAAGCCATGACCTCGGTTTTGCAGG
>JANPAK010000183.1:0-12673 GCA_031429925.1 Variovorax sp. | reverse complement strand
GCCAGGCGGGCCAAAGAGCAGCACATGATCCAGCGCTTCGCCACGTTTCTTCGCCGCGCCAATGAAAATCTCCAACTGCTCTCGTATCTTGGCTTGGCCGACATATTCATCGAGCAATTTGGGGCGCAGGGCGCGTTCAATCGCTTCTTCTTGCGGAGAAACAGGCGAAGCGGAGATGACGCGCGGGGGCGGGGCGAAGTTGTCGGTTTGGATGGTCATTTCGCCAGCGCCCAACCACGCTCGTTCATGCATAGCTCGAGCAACGAGCGGCGTGTTTCGATGGCATCGGCGCACCAGACGAAGTCGCGCTGCATCACTTGCGAGCCGCGGTCGCCCCGCAGGTCTTCCCACTTCAGCTGAGAAAACGACTCAGGCATGCTGGTGCACGCCATCAACATCAGCGAAGAAGTCAGTAGAGAAGCAACGCGCGGCATGGTTAGATTTTACTTGGCCAATGCCTTTAAGGCGAGCTTGATGCCTTCGCTCACGCCGACATCTTTAGGCAGCGCCTTGAGCGCCAGCGTTGCCTCTTTGTCGCTGTAGCCGAGCGCCACGAGGGCTTGCAAGATGTCGCTCTGCGAACTGCTTTCCGTCGCAGTTCCTGCGCCGATGTCTGCGCCGAGCTTGCCCTTGAGTTCGAGCAACAGGCGTTCGGCGGTCTTTTTGCCGATGCCTGGGACTTTGGTCAGGCGCGTGGCTTCTTGCAATGTGATGGCTTGGGCAAGATCGGCCACGCTCATGCCGGAGAGGATGGAGAGCGCAGTGCGTGGCCCCACGCCAGAGATTTTGATGAGTTGGCGGAAAGTTTCACGCTCTTGCGCCGTAGCAAATCCAAAGAGAATCTGTGCGTCTTCGCGCACGATGAAATGCGTGAGCAGCGCGACTTTTTCGCCAAGGGCGGGTAGGTTGTAGAAGGTGCTCATCGGCACGTCAATTTGGTAGCCTACACCAGCGCAGTCCACCAATATTTGGGGGGGATTCTTTTCAAGCAAACTGCCTGCAATTCGACCAATCATGAAAATATTTGCTCGTTATGTATTGACGATACCGCGTCGAACAGCCTCCAGCGCTGCCTCAGCACGAGAGGAAACGCCAAGCTTGCGATAGATTTGCTTGACGTGGTCCGCCACGGTATGGCGTGAAATATTCAATAGTTTGCCAATTTCCGGGAGCGTGAAGCCTTTAGAAACCCGCAGCAAGACATCATTTTCGCGCTCAGTCAGTGCAATTTGGTCTTCCAAGGCGGTGACGCTTTGGAGGCGGCGGTTGCGCGCTTGGGCAAAATAAGCCAGCACTCGGCGAGCAATTGGCGGTGATAGAGGGGGTTCACCCTGCGTGATGCGCATGAGCTGGCCGACCAAAACCTCTTGGGGCTGCTCTTTGAGCAAATAGCCAAACGCGCCTGCTTGCAACGCGGGAAACAAATGCTCGTCGTCGTCAAAAATAGTGACCACCACTGATATGGCTTGCGGCTGCATATCCCGCAAACGTCGGATCACTTCTACGCCCGCGCCGTCCGGCAGACCAAGATCGATCAAGGCAAGATCAAACGATTGACTCTGCATTGCATACAGTGCTTCGTCAACCCGCGAGGCGCTGCTGATGCGTGCAAGCGGAAAAGCTTGAGCGAGGGTGTCGCAAAGCCACAGGCGGATAGCGGGGAGATCTTCGAGGACGAGGGCGGTTTTCACGTTTGGATGTTACCTGATGATTCTCGTTGGCCCAGCTTAATCGCGCGTGTCGGCGAGCAAGTGCAACAGAGGGATATCGGCTTGCATGCGCACCCCCGTGGGCTCGATGGCTTGCCATTGCACGACCCCGGCGAGTTTGTGTACCCGTCGCTCAATATTGTTCAAACCCAAACCGTGGCGCTGGCCAGATACCGTTTGACTTGCCGGCAATCCGATACCGTCATCCTCGATGCGCAAACGCAAACCTTGCTCGCTCCACTCAACACCGAGCGCACAATGCCGTGCTTGGCTGTGGCGAATGACGTTTGAAACGGTTTCCCGTAAAACACGCGTCAGTTGGACCTGCGCAGTTGCCGAAAGCAAAAGGCCTTCAGGCGGCGCGTTGTCTTGCCACTGTGCCTCAATGCCCGCCGCATCGAGGCGTTCGAGTAATTCTGCCCGCCAGTCGGCCTGCAGGTCCATGGCGGGAATTGCGCTGGCACTAAAGCCACGCACGGCGAGGCGCATATCCTCCAGCGCTTGGCGCGCTAGCTCCGCGACGCGCCCTCCGTGTTGAGGGTTTTGTGCGGTTTGCGCAATCGTGAGCAGTTTGGCCCCCAGATCGTCATGGAGATCTGCTGCGATGCGCTGACGCTCTTGGCGAGCGCCTTGCTGCAAGGCATCGCTTGCCTCTAGGCCGCGCTTGACCAGAGCGTGGATCTCTTTCGCGCGCTGAAGGTCTGCCAAGTTATACAGTCGAGCACCGCGCAAGGGCATGCCCAGCTGTAGCGCAGGCAGGTTGCCCAGCGCCGGCACATGCAGCAATTGACCTTGTGCATGAATGCTGAGGTGATCGGCCAAAGCAAGCAGGCGAAGGCTTTGCGGATGCCACTGCTTCTCCCAAAGATCCTGCCAAATTTGGGAATGCGATGCCCTGGCCCGTGCCGATGACAGAGCAATGATGTCCGGTAGCACTTCGCTGGCTTGCGGAAGGGCGCTTTGCGAGAAGCGTTGCCATAGCCATTGCCGCACGGGGAAGTACAGCCAGCCTGCCAACGCCAAAGCAATGCCAAGCGCCGACGCAGAATCAAACGCAAGCCAATGCACCAGAAGCAAATCCAGCAAAACCACCAAAACACCGCCTAAAAACCATAGCCAGGCGCGGGTCCACCATAGCTCGAGCTTAAACATCTTGAGTTTGGTCACCAGAGGCACAAACCCAATGAAGATAAGTGACATGGGTGCAAAACCGTAGGCCATGCGCCCAAAGGTCCATTGATTGGCGATGGCGAATAGCGTTGTAACGAAGGCCAGACTTAAGGTGACGAGCAACAGGAATCCCAGCCACTTTAGTGGTGCTCGCCGTAGCGGGTCTTCTTGGGTAGAGTGCCATTGCCCGGCAAACAGCAGCACAAGTACCAACACTAGCGCGAGATTGGGCCAGCGAAATCCCAGATTGATTGTGGGCACCCATTGCATGATGTCGACCACCAAGAAGCCAGCGGCCCAAGCCAGCATGCCCCACATCAGTCGTTTCTCGGTGAATGCGGGGCGGTCCAGCGAAGTTGGGAATCGCCATAACAACATGCACAAGCCAATGAGATAGAGGTGCCCAGCGGCGTGGCACATTAGGTGCAGATTTTGAAGGCCAAAGCTGGGATGTGTGAGTAAGCGCGAACCCATGGCCGCAACGATCATGACCCAGAATGCGTAACAGGCGCTTGACACGAGGTACCAGCTTGCGCCTCTATCCACGGGTCGATACACCCAAACGGCCAATCCCACCGAAAACGCGAGAAGGCCAAACGTCCAAGGAAACCAAAAACGCCATCCCAATTCACTCGGAGCTTTCGAGGACAACGGCAGCACAGTTTCCCCGGCGGCATGCGTCACCGATACAGGATGATTTGCGCGAGCGCTGCAAGACAATAGGGTCCACAGTTGCGCATGGGCCGCGTAAAAAGCGGTGTGTTCACTGTAGTACTGCGCGATACCACCCGTTTCGCGCATGAGATCCGCTGTGACCGGAATCTGTGCAGTCGTGCCGTCACAGTTCACGCCGCGAATCGCGCTGACCTCGTTCATTCGACCGGCGGAGTGCAGGTCCACGGCGATCACGCGATGTTGCGCGTCGACATCAAATAGCCACCCGGTGGAAGGCTCAGAAAGTCCACGCAGCAAGCCCAACGCAGCCATCAACAGCAAGGCGGTGACAGCGACAGCAAGGCGAAGCCGAACGTTGTGCAACAGTGCGGAGGGCGAGCCTGCGACAATGGCGTCAGTGGAGAGCATGGGCTTTCTGGAATTTATCTCAATTAGCATGATTTTGCGCCATAGTTTCACACCGCCCAATAACAAACGCCTTGCCAATCTTTGCGGCCCGAGTGACGAGCACCTGCGTCGCTTGGAGGAGGTGTTAAATGTGAACATTGCCCATAAACACGAGGAGTTTCGGGTCAACGGCGCAAAAAAGGATGCTGAACGAACCATTGAACTGCTGCAAGCTGCCTACGAGGTTGCAAGCAAGCCGATTTCGCCCGAGGTGTGGCAATTGATGGTGTCAGGGCAAGAGCCAGCGGCTGGGGGCAGCCTATTACTTAATACCCGCCGCGCCGATCTGCGCGCCCGCTCGCCCAATCAAGCGCAGTATTTGGTCGATATCGCATCAAATGACATCAGCTTTGGTATCGGCCCTGCGGGAACCGGCAAGACATACCTCGCCGTAGCCTGCGCGGTGGATGCGCTGGAGCGCAGCTCAGTTCAGCGCATCGTGCTCACGCGACCGGCGGTAGAGGCAGGCGAGAAGCTGGGCTATTTGCCAGGCGATCTGGCGCAGAAGATTGATCCGTACTTGCGCCCGTTGTACGACGCGCTGTATGACCTGATGGGTTTTGAGCGCGTGCAAAAAGCGTTTGAGCGTCAGCAGTTGGAAATTGCCCCGCTCGCCTTCATGCGTGGGCGCACGCTGAATCACAGCTTTGTAATCTTGGATGAAGCGCAAAACACGACGCCGGAGCAAATGAAGATGTTTCTCACACGGTTGGGTTTTGGCAGCAAAGCCGTCGTCACGGGCGACGTGAGCCAGATTGATTTGCCTGCCGGTCAACCTAGCGGCTTGGTGGATGCAGAGCGCGTGCTCAAAGGCGTGAAAGGCATCGCGATGACACGGCTGACGAGTGCCGACGTCGTGCGGCATGCGCTGGTGGGGCGGATTGTGGACGCGTACGATGCGCAATCTAAGTCTCGCCCGGCGTAAAATCGCAGGCTACACGCTATGTATTGAGTAGCAATCCGCGCAGTATTCATAATGGCTGTCCATGGGTTTTCGTAAAAGCAATGATTGATTTACAGTTTTCAGACGAGGTGGGCACTGCATCTGAGCGCGCCTCTCTCAAACGCTTGATCAGCCGATCCCGCGTGCGGCGCTGGGTTGCGCATGCACTACGCCAATCGAACACTGCTGACCAAATCACGCTTCGCGTTGTCGGTGCAGCTGAAGGCCGCGACCTCAATCGTGGCTATCGCGGCAAAGCTAAAGACTACGCGACGAATGTCCTCACGTTTGACTACCAGCGCGAACCCTTTTTGGCCGCCGACATCGTGCTCTGCGCGCCTGTGATCGCACGTGAGGCCGATGAGCAAAGCAAGACTCTTGAAGCGCATTGGGCGCATCTCGTCATTCACGGTATCTTGCATGCGCAGGGCTATGATCATGAGACGAATGAGGGTGAAGCACTGGAGATGGAGGCGCTGGAAGTGTTGCTGCTTCAATCTCTAGGTTACCCAAATCCATATTGACGGGACATAAACATGGCTCGCCCTCGCTCTGCAGATCATCATCTCAAGCGCGATGAAATCCTTGGCGCTGCGGCGGCATGCTTCGCTCAAATGAGCTACCCTGCGGCAAGTATGCAGGAGGTGGCCGCGCGCTTGGGCACAAGTAAGGCGCGGATCTATCACTACTATGAGAGCAAAGAAGCGCTGCTGTTTGATTTGCTGGATCGGTACACGCAACGCCTGTTGGCGATCATTGGTGAAACCGAAGCACAAGCGCAGAGAAAGCGCTTGGATGATCGCGCTGCTTTGCATGCCTTGGTTGAGGCCTTTCTGATCGAGTATGAAAGCTCTGCTGACAAGCATGTGGCCTTGCTCCATGACACCAAGTTTCTCAGTGACGAGCGGACTGATGGCCAAGTGACGCAGCGCGAACTCATCGTGCAACGGCAGCGCGATGTGGTCAGTGCCTTCACCCGCTTTCTGAGGCGTGCGTATCCCGCCCGCTTGACCGATGCCAACCAAACCGCGCTGACCATGATGGTGATGGGCATGATCAACTGGACGTTTACCTGGCTGCGCCCCAATGGGTCGATCAGCTATGCTGACTTCGCGCAGGAAGTGATCGCCACGCTGGAGGGTGGATTTCGGGGGTAGCACATTCAAAACCTAAGCTAAATGCTTGTTTTAAATCAGTAATTTCCTAAAGTACTGTTTGCCTATACAAGCCAAATGCTGCTAAGCGCTTGATTTCATTGAACATTTTTGCGTCTTGAGGTTAGGGATTTTGAGCGAATGCTGATACAGTGGTGAAAAGTGCAATAAAGTGGTTTTTCGAGGGCAAATTGACCTGAAAAACCCTTTCCCGTTCACCACCACACGGCTAAGAGACATGTTCACCGGCGCTTCTGCTTTAAGTTTGGATGCCAAGGGGCGCATTGCTGTGCCCATGCGGCATCGCGAGACCTTGCTGGCTGCCTGCGACGGCAAGCTGATCATTACCCGCAACCATGAGGGCGGTTTGATGATGTTTCCCCAAGGTACATGGGAAATCTTCAGCGCGAAAATCGCGCATGTGCCCATGCATTTGCAATGGATCAAGCGCCTGTACATTGGGCATGCACAGCCTTGTGAGATGGACGGAACCGGGCGTGTCCTGATCGCGCCTGAACTGCGCGGCGCAGCCGAGCTTAGCCACGAGGCAGTGATGCTTGGCATGGTCGACTACTTTGAGATTTGGGATCCGTCCCGGCATGCCGCGAAGGAGGCACTCGATCTGGCTCGGGCGGGATCATCATCGACCGCTGAAGCCTTCAAGGACTTTGTGTTTTGACGAGGCAGCAGGTGGACACATTGCAACACACCACCGTCTTGTTAAACGAAGCAGTCGACGCTCTCCTCACTTCTCAAGACGGTCATTACATCGACGGCACCTTCGGTCGCGGTGGTCACACTGGCCTACTGCTCTCGCGCCTGGGTTCGCAGGGCAAGGTGACCGCCTTCGACAAAGATCCGCAAGCGATTGCAACGGCGCAGGCCATGCAAGATGTGCGATTGTCGATTCGACACGAGAGTTTTACTGCGCTTGCTGATCTCCCGAGCGCCTCTGCGCAGGGGATCCTGATGGATTTAGGCGTGAGCAGCCCGCAGATCGACGACCCAGCCCGCGGTTTTTCGTTTCGCAACGATGGCCCACTGGACATGCGCATGGACAGCACGCGCGGTCAAACGGTGGCGCAATGGCTTCAAACCGCTTCGGAGAAAGAGATCGAGGAAGTGGTCAAGGGCTATGGTGAGGAACGCTTTGCCCGCCAAATCGCCAAAGCGATTGTGGCGCGTGTCGCTGCCGGGCAAGCCCCGCAGCGCACTTTGGAACTGGCCGAGCTTATTGCCGGGGTGGTGCGCACACGCGAGGGCGGCCAGCATCCGGCCACGCGAAGTTTCCAAGCCCTGCGGATATTTATCAACCGCGAGCTCGATGATTTGCAAATCGCCCTGCAAGAAAGCCTGCGCGTACTCGCGCCAGGAGGGCGGCTCGTCGTGATCGCGTTTCACAGCCTGGAAGACCGTATCGTCAAGCAATTCATCGCGCTGCATGCGCGGGACGTGGTGGATAGAAGCGATCTAAATTGGATGCTGGCCGTTAAGGGTACTGCGCAGAGCGCTGTGAAATTGGAAGCGCTCGATCGTGTGAAACCAAGCAAAGAAGAGGTGGCGGCGAATCCTCGCTCGCGTAGCGCGATCATGCGCGTGGCGCGTCGCACGGAGGCTGCGCTGTGATGCGATTGAACCTCGTTCTTCTGGTGGCTGTCGTTGCCAGTGCGATGTATTTGGTTCAGGTGCAATACCGATCACGCAGCTTGTTTGTGGAAGTTGAGAAGGCGCAAAACCTTGCCCGCAAGTTGGAGATTGAGCGCGAACGTTTGGAAGTTGACAAGCGCTCGCTGGCAACGCCGCTTCGGATTGAAAAAATCGCCAAAGAGCAATTGCAGATGCGACCTGCGACTCCAGCGGTCACCCAGTATGTGAAGCTACCCAAAGTCGACGTTGCTAGCCAGGCTTTGGAGGGCAAGCCATGAGTTGGCGTGGCAATCCCTTGAATACCAAGAGCGTGGCCTATTCCGGCAGCGCGAGCCCGCTGCTGGCTAGCAAAACGCCGGTTTGGCGGAGCAAATTCATCGTTGCCGCGATTGCTTTGGCCTTCGTGGGGCTGGCCGGCCGCGCAGCCTATGTGCAGGTCATCAACAATGATTTTTTCATTCGCCAAGGCGAGGCGCGCTTCTCGCGCACGCTTGAGTTGCCTGCCAATCGTGGGCGAATTGTGGATCGCAATGGTTTGATTCTGGCCTCCAGCGTGCCATCACCTAGTATTTGGGCGATTCCTGACGATGTAGAGCAAGACAACGCCAAGCTCGCCCAATTGGCCAAGCTGCTCGAGATGCCAACCTCGGAGCTTAGTGCGAAGTTGATGGAAGACAAAACCTTCGTTTGGCTGAAGCGCCAGATTGACGAAGGTGTCGCGCAACAGGTTGCGTCCCTAGGCATTAAGGGCATTTACACCCGCAAAGAGTATCGTCGTCAATATCCCGAAGGAGAGGCTGCTGCTCATGTGGTGGGTTTCACCAACACAGATGACAAAGGCCAAGAAGGCATTGAATTGACTTTCAACAGCCAGCTGGCCGGCAAGAGCGGCACACGCCGCGTGATCAAAGATCGCTTGGGACGTGTGGTGGAAGACATTGGCGAGACTGTCGCGCCGACTGACGGCAAAGATATTCAACTCTCGGTAGACAGTAAAGTGCAGTTTTTTGCATATCAAAAATTGCGTGAAGCGGTGACGCAGCACAAAGCCAAAGCCGGCAGCGTGGTTGTGCTGGATGTTCAAACGGGGGAGGTGCTCGCATTGGCGAACTACCCTAGCTACGTCCCTGGCAAGCGAAGTAATCTGACGCCCGCGCAAATGCGCAATCGCGCATTGACTGACACGTTTGAGCCGGGCTCCACGATGAAGCCATTCATTGCGGCGATGGCACTCGAGAAAAACTGGGTCACGCCCGAGACGCAGATTCAAACGGCCCCCGGTAGGATCACGATTGCTGGTGCAACGATTACCGATGCCCATCCGCACGGCATGTTGACGGTGAACGAAATTATTCAGAAGTCGAGTAACGTTGGCACGGTGAAGATGGCGATGCGGGCCGAGCCGCGCGAGATGTGGGAGTTTTATTCCCAAGCGGGTTTTGGCCAGAAACCACAACTTCCGTTTCCCGGCGTGGTCAGCGGTAAACTTCGCGCCTACAAAACTTGGCGACCGATTGAGCAAGCGACCATGAGCTATGGCTACGGTCTTTCAGCATCCTTGTTTCAATTGGCCCGCTCTTACAGCGTTTTTGCGAGAGACGGCGAGCTGATACCTGTGACCCTCACCAAGGCTGATAGTCCGGTAGGCGGCGTGCGCATCATGAGCGCACAAAATGCCCAAGCGGTACGGAGAATGCTCCACATGGCTACGTCGCAGGGCGGAACTGCGCCGCAAGCGCAGACGATGGGCTACTCCGTGGGTGGCAAAACGGGAACGGCGCGCAAACAAGAAGGCAAAGGATATTCCGATAAAAAATATCGCGCTTGGTTTGTAGGCCTTGCGCCGATCGACAGCCCTCGCATCGTGGTCGCGGTGATGGTGGATGAGCCAAGCAATGGCAAGTTCTATGGCGGCGATGTGGCTGCCCCGGTGTTTGCGGAAACGGTCGCACAAACCTTGCGCATGCTTGGTGTCCGACCCGATATGGCAATCAAGCCACAGATCGTGATTCAAGCCGAAGAGGAGTCGTTTTGATGGTTCGGTTCGACACCATTGACCAAGCGACGCAATGGTTGCGCGCACGTGTTGGCGCGGGCTCGCTGCGCACGGACAGCCGCAATATTCGGAGTGGTGATGCTTTCATTGCGTGGCCGGGCGCCGCGACCGATGGCCGCCAATATGTGGCCACTGCTTTGCAAGCAGGTGCATCCTGCTGCCTCATTGAGGAAGATGGTTCCGACAGGTTTGAATTTGACGATGATCGCATCGCGCGGATTGCTGGCCTGAAGGCGAATAGCGGCCCGCTGGCCGCAGCCTATTATGGGCAACCCAGCATGGCGATGGACGTGGTCGCCGTGACTGGAACGAACGGCAAAACATCGACGGCTTGGTGGCTTGCGCAAGCCGTGAATGTGCTGCGAAACGGCAATCAAACTGCGCAATACGCCTGTGGATTTGTAGGTACTTTGGGCATGGGGTTACTAGGAAATATGGTCTCCACCGGTCTCACTACACCAGATCCGGTGATGCTACAAGCCGAGTTGGCGCGTCTGGTTAAGCTGGGCGCGACGGCTTGCGCTATGGAGGCTTCGAGCATCGGATTAGCTGAGCATCGCATGGCGGGTACAAAAGTCGCAGTAGCTATCTTTACAAATTTCACCCAAGATCATTTGGACTACCACGGCAGTATGCAAGCCTATTGGCTGGCAAAGCGCACCCTGTTCGACATGTCGGGCTTGAAGGTCGCTGTGATCAATCTGGACGACGCCAAGAGCCATGAGCTGGTTGCTTATTGCACAGAGAGAGGCCTCCAGGTCATCAGCACGTCGCTGCTTCGCGCCGAGGCAACACTTTTGGCAAGCAAGCCGGTGTATCAAGGCACTGGCATGGCATTTGACGTGACTGAATCTGGCCAGAGTGCGCGGGTCACCTGCCCCGTCGTCGGTGAGTACAACGTGGCTAATATGCTGGGCGTGATCGGCGCTTTGCGTGCATTGGGAGTGGAGTTAAAAGCCGCCTGTGAAGCGTTGGCGTGTTGTACACCTGTGCCCGGGAGAATGGATGCCGTGATCCACGGCAGCAATCCTTTGTTGGTAGTGGATTATGCTCACACACCCGACGCTTTGGCCAAGGCACTGACCGCTCTGCGTCCTAGTGCGCAAGCGCGTGGCGGCAAGCTCTGGTGTGTTTTTGGGTGCGGCGGTAATCGCGATGCGTCCAAGCGTCCTCTCATGGGGCAAGCGGCGCAAGGTGGCGCAGATCAGATTGTGTTGACCAGTGACAATCCTCGCGATGAATCGCCAATCGCGATCGCTGATCAAGTTGCGGCGGGGTTTGCAGCGAGGGGACTCACGAAGCAGAGCATCAAGATCGAGCTTGACCGTCAAGTGGCCATTCGTTGGGCAGCATTTCATGCTGCACCCGAAGACGTGATTTTGATCGCTGGAAAAGGGCATGAACAGTATCAAGAGATAGCTGGCGTCAAGCATCCTTTCTCAGACAGCGAACAAGCAAAACAGGCATTGAACCTGAGAACACAAGGAGAAGCTGCATGAGCGTCCCAATGATGAGCTTGCGCCAGGCGGCTGATTTCTTGCGTTGTCGAAAGATCGTGTGTGAGCTCGTGGGTAGCGAGGACATCATGATTCATCGGGTGCACACCGACACGCGTTCGCTGGTTTTTGGCGATTTGTTTGTCGCTTTGCGCGGTGATCGTTTTGATGCGCATGAATTTTTACCACAGGCACGTGCGGCAGGCGCCATCGCCGCGATCGCCGAGCGTGGCTTGGAAGAGGCGAGCCTATCTGGTTTGATCGTGCAGGACACCAAGCGCGCGTTGGGAGAGCTCGCGGCCGCTTGGCGCGCGCAGTTTGACCTACCGTTAATTGCCGTCACGGGAAGTAACGGTAAGACAACAGTGACGCAAATGATTGCCAGTATTCTCATGGCGCATCGTGCAGGCGACAGTCTTGCAACGCATGGCAATCTGAACAATGATATTGGTGTGCCGCTGACGCTGCTGCGCTTGCGCGATCATCACCGAATAGCCGTGGTTGAGCTGGGCATGAATCATCCGGGCGAGATCGCCTATCTATCAGCCTTGGCACAACCTACGGTCGCCGTGATCAACAACGCGCAGCGCGAGCATCAAGAGTTCATGCACACGGTGGAGGCAGTAGCTAGGGAAAATGCGAGTGTGATCAGTGCTTTGTCTGCCCATGGGGTTGCAGTGTTTCCATCAGATGACGCTTACACCGCGCTGTGGCGCAACGTAGCAGGCGCACGCAAGCAGATCACTTTCTCTATGGGTATGAGTCCTGCAGAGGTGACCGGACGCGCCGATTGGCTGGAAGCCTCGTGGAGCGTTCGCCTAGCAACCCCCCTTGGCTCAGCCAGTTGCCAGCTTCGCATTGCGGGCCGCCACAACGTGAAGAATGCGCTCGCTGCAACTGCCGCAGCCTTGGGTGCTGGCGTGCCGCTGAGCACCATCGTGCAGGGCTTGGAGACCTTTGAAGCCGTCAAAGGCCGCTCGCGCGCGCTTCGCTTCACCCTAAAAAGTAAGTTGTACAACTTGATTGACGATACCTATAACGCCAACCCTGACTCTGTGCGGGCCGCTATCGACATTCTTGCCGAACTACCCGGCCCTCATTTACTGGTTCTGGGTGATATGGGTGAAGTGGGCGATCAAGGACCAGAGTTTCACGCAGAGATCGGCGAGTATGCTGCTGAGCGCGGCATTGAAACCATGCTTTGCCTGGGCGATCTGATGCGCTATGGCGCTGCGGTGTTTCCCGGCGCACGGCACTTCGGTGGAATGGAGTCACTTTGCAACGCTGTTTTGGCAGACTTACCTGATTACCGCAGTGTTTTGGTCAAGGGTTCGCGCTTTATGAAGATGGAGCGAGTTGTGCAGGTCATGGAGGCT
>JANPAK010000182.1:0-12789 GCA_031429925.1 Variovorax sp. | reverse complement strand
GTTGCGCCCGACACACTCGCGCGGGCAGCCGCTCAGGGAATCAAGCTCGACAACTACCTAGACCGCAACGACGCGGTAGGTTTCTTCGAGCCTCTGAATGATTTAGTCATCACAGGCCCTACGCACACCAATGTGAATGATTTTCGTGCTTTGCTTGTCTTGTAGGAAATTTGAAGCATTTTTGGCGGTTAGCCGGCACGGAGTATGCGCAAAGTGCTATTGAATACATAGCAAATCATTGATTACTTTACAGCACTTTACCCAAGCAGCATACGTTGCCAGCCGCAGCAGTGATAGCATCAAAGATCAAGCTCTGAACTGCGCCCGCTCATCCTTTTTGTTGGCCGCTTTAAAGGAAAACTCTATGATCCTCCAATCACACATCGCTATCGTGGCAGCCGCTGCTGCGCTCTTTGCAGCAACTGCTGCTACAGCGCAAACAGGTCCGGGCGGTCATAGTTCTGGGAGTCACCATCAAGGAATGGGAAGGGCGATGGGTGAGGGGCGAGGCCCGGTTGGCATGTTGACACCCAGGATGCCAACTCCGCCGCCGATATGGGCGTTACCATGAACCTTGTGCAAGCGAATACGAAGATCCAACGCACCGTCACGCGCCTCCCGGACGGCATCAAGACAGTCACCGAATCTGATGATCCGAAGACCGCTCAGGACATCAAGGTTCACGTCGCTAGCATGTCCAACCGGCTTCAGGAGGGCAAGGAATTCAATATCTTCAGCACGACGTTGCCAGTGATTTTTGATAGCGTAAAAAATATCAAGTCCAACATCGAATTCACAACAAAAGGCGCCGTCGTTACCCAAACTTCGCCTGACCCGAAGGTTGCTTTAGCGCTGCAGGCTCATGCCGACGAAGTGACAGAACTGGTCAAAGGCGGCCCTGCGGCCTTCCATCGAGGCATTGCCTCACGCGCGGCGATGGGGCCGGTTGGACCGCGCGGCGTATTGCGCTGACCCACATCTTTGCGGCGCACGCCAATTCAGCCGCACCTGCCGTGGCTGAATTGGCGTAGTAGCTACTGTCCACCCGCTCGCCTGCCACGCGACGTGCCCGAAAAAACCGAGGGCTTTCCTTTTTAGTGCTCTGTCCGGGATACGACGAGCTTCGACCATTTGTAGCGGTGATGAATTGATTGGCCGCGCCTGACCGCGTGAGCCGACGTTTTTAAGACCCATCGCGCAGCAGATTCACACGATTAGCGCGTTGTCGATAGCTATGAATTAAATAGCACTCTACGCAATAAATACGTCTGCACGCAAATATCTCTTCAAAATTCACTTGGAATACTGCACCAAGATCTCATTGGGCTTGATCATTCCCAGCTCGCTGCGGGCTTTATCTTCGATCATCTCTAGGCCTTCTTTGAGATCGCGCACTTCCGAGGCCAACTGCTCGTTGGTTTGCTGAGCGCTCTTGTTTTTGACGTTCAATTCTTGCAACTTCGTCCGCATTTGATTGACATGCGAAACGCTACCGCGCCCCAACCAAAGCTGGGCATGGAAGATCAGCAGCAGGGCGATCAGCAGGGCAGGGACGACGCGTTGGGACATCACGGCGCTTATTGTGCCTGTTTTTTGCCCATTTTCAAAGCATTTTCCGGCTCAAGCCCATACAGAATATGCGCAGAGTGCTATTGGAATCGTAGCGACTCCGCCCTGAAAGCCGTGCGTCCCGCCTCACACTGGGTTAGCGGAGGTTGTAAAACGCCGCGCGACCCGGATACTGAGCCACTTCGCCCAGATCTTCTTCAATGCGCAGCAGCTGGTTGTATTTGGCCATGCGGTCCGAGCGTGAGAGGCTACCGGTTTTGATCTGGCCGGCGTTGGTGCCCACAGCGATATCGGCAATCGTGCTGTCTTCCGTCTCACCCGAGCGGTGCGAAATCACGGCGGTATATCCAGCGCGCTTGGCCATCTCAATCGCGGCGAAGGTCTCGGTGAGCGTGCCGATTTGGTTGATTTTGATGAGGATCGAGTTCGCGATGCCTTTGTCGATGCCTTCTTTCAAAATTTTGGTGTTGGTGACGAAGAGGTCGTCGCCGACGATTTGCACCTTTTTGCCCAAGCGGTCGGTGAGCAGCTTCCAGCCATCCCAGTCGCCTTCGGCCATGCCGTCTTCGATGGAGATGATGGGGTATTTGTCGCACCAGGTGGCCATCATATCCGTCCACTCTTGGGACGTGAGTGTGAGATTCTCACCCTCTAAATGGTATTTGCCGTCTTTGTAGAACTCGCTGGCTGCGCAATCGAGCGCGAGTACGATGTCTTCACCGGCTTTGTAGCCTGCTTTATCAATGGCTTGCAAGATGAGGTCGATCGCGGCCTCATGCACGCCTTTGCCTTCGGAGGCTTCCGTGCTCGGCGCAAATCCGCCTTCGTCGCCCACCGCCGTGCTCATGCCCTTGTCGTGAATGATTTTCTTCAGGGCATGGAAGACTTCCGCGCCATGGCGCAGGGCTTCGCGGAAGCTCTTGGCGCCAATCGGGATGATCATGAACTCTTGCAAATCCAGGTTGTTGTTCGCATGCTCGCCGCCGTTGATCACGTTCATCATCGGCACGGGAAGCTGCACGCCATTCATACCGCCAAAATAGCGATACAGCGGCAAGCCAGCCTCTTCAGCGGCAGCGCGGGCGACTGCCATCGAAACGGCTAGCATGGCATTGGCGCCAAGCTTGGATTTGTTGTCAGTCCCGTCCAGCTCAATCAGGGTTTTGTCGAGGAAGGCTTGCTCAGAGGCATCGAGACCGAGCACCGCATTGGAGATTTCTACGTTAATGTGACCCACGGCCTTGAGCACGCCTTTACCAAGATAGCGGCTCTTATCCCCATCGCGCAGCTCAATCGCCTCGCGCGAGCCAGTGGATGCGCCTGAGGGCACAGCGGCGCGGCCCATCACGCCGCTCTCCAGCAGCACATCACACTCCACGGTGGGGTTGCCACGGCTGTCTAATACTTCGCGGCCAACGATATCAACAATTGCACTCATACGAGCTTCCCTTCAAAGTTAAAAATTCAAACGCCTTCGACCATCACCATCCGCATCACACCAGCGTTTTTGCGTAACTCGCGCGCATGCGTGTAGGTCTGGCTGCCGTACCATTTTTTTACCGTTTCGCTATCTGGAAACTGAATGATCACGACGCGAGTCGGCTTCCAATCGCCTTCAAACACATGAATCGCTCCCCCGCGCGCAATAAAGGTCGCGCCAAATTCAGCCGCCGCTTTGGTGCTCCATTCGCGGTATTTGGCCATTTGGTCGGCGTCTGTCACGGTGACATCGGCAATAACATAAGCGCTCATGTTGAGAGTGTCCTTGGGTTTAGTTGAAATCTGCCTCGAGCAGCGGGTTCTTTTTGGTTACGTAATCCAGCTCCACCAGAGTTTCCAGCAAAGCTTTCATATGACGCAGAGGAACGGCGTTGGGGCCATCCGACCACGCCTCAGCGGGCTTGGGGTGCGTTTCCATGAACAAACCGGCTACGCCAGCAGCCACGCCTGCTCGCGCAAGCACAGGCACCATCTCGCGCGCACCGCCAGAGCTGCTGCCCTGGCCGCCGGGTTTTTGCACAGAATGCGTCACGTCAAACACGACGGGCGCGCCGCTTGTGCGCATGTAAGCCAGCGAAGTCATGTCCGCGACGAGGTTGTTGTAACCAAAGCTCACGCCGCGCTCGCAGGCGAGGAAGCTGTCTGGGTTCAAGCCTTTTTCAATCGCTGCCGCGCGCGCCTTGTCGATCACGTTTTTCATGTCCCAAGGGGCGAGAAACTGGCCTTTTTTGATGTTCACTGGCTTGCCGCTTTGGGCCACAGCACGAATGAAATCGGTTTGGCGGCAGAGAAAAGCAGGCGTTTGAAGAACGTCCACCACACTCGCCACCTCATCAATCTGATCCACTTCATGCACGTCAGTGAGGATCGGCACACTCAACTGCCTGCGCACCGCATCCAAAATCTTCAAGCCGGCGTCCATGCCCACGCCACGCTTCGTATTGCCGGAAGAGCGATTAGCCTTATCGAACGAGCCTTTGTAGATCAGCGGAATGCCGAGCTTTGAGGTCACTTCTTTGAGATGCCCTGCCACTTCTAAAGACATCTCTAAGCCCTCAATCGAGCAAGTGCCTGCAATCAGGAAGAAGCGCTTGTCAAGCCCAATGTCAAAATTACAAAGCTTCATGATTTACATCCCTTGCAGCATCTGATCAAACACCTTGTTTGAGGCTGGCCTCAATGAACTCGTCCAGATCACCGTCCAGCACTTTTTGCGTGGCAGAGATTTCTACGCCAGTGCGCAGGTCTTTGATGCGGCTGTTGTCGAGCACGTAGCTGCGGATTTGGTGGCCCCAGCCGACGTCGGTCTTGGTGTCTTCCAGCTTTTGCTGCTCTTCTTGGCGCTTGCGCATTTCAAAGTCATAGAGCCTAGAGCGCAGGCGCTTCCAGGCCACGTCTTTGTTGGAATGCTGGCTTCGGCCATCTTGGCAAGTCACGACGATGTTGGTTGGGATGTGCGTGAGGCGCACAGCAGAGTCGGTTTTGTTGATGTGCTGCCCGCCTGCGCCGCTGGCGCGGTAGGTATCTGTGCGCACGTCCGCAGGATTGATGTCGATCTGGATGGTGTCGTCGACTTCGGGGTAAACGAAAACACTGGCGAAGCTGGTGTGGCGCCCGCCCGAGGAATCGAAAGGCGATTTGCGCACAAGGCGGTGCACGCCAGTTTCCGTGCGTAGCAGGCCAAACGCGTAGTCGCCCTCGATCTTGATGCTTGCTGAGCGAATGCCTGCGACATCACCTGGCGTTTCCTCGTCGATGATGGCTTTAAAGCCTTTGCGCTCGGCATAGCGCAGGTATTGGCGCAGCAGCATGCTGGCCCAATCGCAGGCTTCGGTGCCGCCGGCGCCGGCTTGAATATCGAGGAAAGCATGACTCGAATCCGCAGGCTGGTTAAACATGCGCTTGAACTCGAGATCTTTGACTATTGCCTCTAAGCGGGTCGCATCGTCTGCAATGGTTTTGAGCCCATCGAGATCCGCATCTTCTTTGCTCATCTCGAACAGCTCAGAGTTGTCGGCCAAGTCTCGATCAAGCGCGGTGAGGTTGTTCACCACATTTTCCAACTGGCGCTTGTCTTTGCCCAACTCTTGGGCTTTCTTTGGATCGTTCCAGACGCTCGGATCCTCTAGCGCGGCGTTGACTTCTTCGAGGCGATGGCTTTTGCGCTCGTAGTCAAAGATACCCCCGAAGATCGAGTGTGCGGGCGGCCAGATCGGTAAGTTTGCTGCCGATGGCGTTGATTTGTTCTGCGTCCATGATGTGTTTTCTAGGGGATGACTTGAATAACCCCTATTTTCGCATTGTTGAAGGCTGCCCTAGCGGCGCGTGAGGGTAACGGGGACCTGATAGGGACCGATTTCAGGGTACGGGCAGTACAAAACCGGGCCGGAGATGTCGATTCTGCGGGTTGAGGTCACCATGACTTGTAGCGCAAGTTTAAGCTCTAGGCGCGCCAAATGTGCGCCCACGCAATAGTGCGGGCCAAGTCCAAAAGCCATATGTTCGCCTAGGTTGGGTCGATCCCATACAAAGCTGTCGGGATCATGGAACACTGTTTCGTCGCGGTTGGCGCTAGCATACGTCAACGCAATTGGCTCGCCGGCAGCGATATGCCGACCGTGCAGACACACATCTGCGCGCGGTGTGCGGGCAAATCCGCGATACGGCGAGTAAAGCCGAAGAAACTCTTCAATTGCCGCATCAATGCGATGCGGCTCTTCATACAGTTGCTCAAGCAGGTTAGGGTGCTGTGCGAGATGTATCGCAATGCTTCCGATCATCACCATGGGTGCAACGATGCCAACAACGAGCACTTGGCGCACCGTGCCTATGATCATGTCATCCGGTAGAGGCGTGAGTAGGCCATTGAGGGTCTGGCGAGCGGCAAGCAATGCGCTGACAGGGTCGGTCGCAGGGTCTTGCGGCTGTGTCTTGCGTTCGGCGATGAGCGTACGTGCCATGTCATACAGCACCAGACTCGTATCTTTCATGGCGTGGTTGTCAAAAGCTTGCACCGCACGAATGAAGGCAGGACCGGCTTGCATGAGCTGGGAAAGCAAATCACCTTGCAAATTCATCCATTGCCCAAAGACGCGCACCGGAAAGCGGGCAGAGAAGTCGCTGCATATGTCACCTTGTCCTGCATTTGCTAGGGCTTGCCACTCTTCCGCAACGATGGCGCTAATCGGTGCAGACAACTGATGTACACGATCGGCAGACAGCAATGGGTTTAGCGCTGAGCGATAGGGTGTTTGTTCAGGTGGGTCCAAATGGAGAGGAGGCCTTCGACCGGTGAATGCAACCTTAGGAATGACGTTTTGAACCGTGGTTGTGAACTGCAGGTGGTTTGGTGCTGCGGCGGTAATATCAGCGTGCCGGGTCAGAGCCCAAAAGCCTGTCATGTCGTTGGTGTGGGCTACCGGGCAACGTTGTCGAAGCTCTTGGTACGTGGCATGCGATTGTTCGGCGGTCTCCGACGCATTGACACTGAAGTCATGTGATGCCACCGCTGCCGTGTCCACGACGCTCATGATTCAGCCGTAAACCCAATTCGCTTGACCCATATCCGCCATTCGTCGCTGTCAGAGCGAATCATGTCCTGCAACTCTTTAGGGCTTGACGAGGCGATCTCCAAGCCAAGCGCATTTGCTGATTCGATCAGATCCCGTTGGGACAACGCTTGTCGCAATTGGTTGGACAACCTTGCCACCGTCTGTGCTGAGGCTTTGCTTGGCAAAAACATGCCAAACCACTCCCGGCCCACCAATGGCAGGCCAAAATCCCGGTAAATAGGCACTTCTGGTAGTAGGGAGCTTCGCTCCGAGCCAGTGACAGCCAGCACCCGAATCCCGGCTTGGACGTGCGGCACTAACGCTCCGATAGGCGACGACATCGCAGCGATTTGTCCTCCGCGCATGTCTTGTATTCCCGGTACCGAACCGCGGTAGGGAATATGTCGCAAGGCGATTTTTTCTTGATGCGCAAGGGCAGCGACGACCAAATGTGGCACTGATCCTGGCGCAGGCGAGCCATAGGTCGCTTTATCCGGGTTAGCCTTTGCCCAGTTCAGAAAGTCTCTCAGACTCTTCACAGACGTCGGCACCAAGGGGCCAACTGCTAAGCCGAAATTGGTGAATGCCAGTAAGCTGACGGGTATGAAATCAGTGTCAGGCTTGTACGGTAACTTGGCATAGGTGTGCGGATACAGGGAGAAAAAGGTCGATGGCGTCATAAGCATATTGCTGCCATCAGGCTCGGCATCGCGTAGTGCCATCAATGCAATTTGCCCTCCGGCTCCCGGCTTGTTGTCCACAATAACACTTGCCGCATAGGTGCCTCGGAGTTTCTCCGCCAGCTTACGCAAGAAACTATCCCCAGCGCCTCCCGCGGGAGCTCCGATCATTAGCTTGGCTTGTGATAGGTTTTGAGCCTGCGAAGAAGCTGCATTTCCAAATCCGTACAAAGCGGCAGGCACGAGGCTCAAACACGTGCGGCGTGTGACGACCTGCGGATTGGCGGAATGATTGAGCTGCGTAGGCATGATGCAAGTCTCCTGATCGATCATCGCTTTGACAAATCAAGCGTGGTGGTTTGCAGCATCCTACTCCACTGCGAGGCGCCACGCCAAATTGCTAAGCGGGATGGATTACTATCAACTTATGAAACTGATTCTCGACGCGTTCTGGCGTGCTGCCGCTTACTGCCTTCACCCGCGTGTGATTGCGCTGTCTCTGGTGCCGTTGGTATTGATGGTGGGAATTGCGGGGGCGTTTGGGTATTTCTTTTGGGAAAGCACGGTCGCTAGCGTCAATGCCTGGCTGCTAGGAAGTGATTGGCTGTTGCGTGGGATAGGTTGGCTGGAAGGCATGGGCTTTGGTGGGTTGAAAGCAGCGATTGCCCCGTTGCTGGTGATTCTTGCGGCCACGCCTCTTGTCGTGATTGGCTCTCTGCTGTTCGTGGCATTTCTCATGACGCCCGCCATGGTGTCGCTGGTGGCGCAGCGCCGGTTTGAGCAACTTGAGCGCAAGAAGGGCGCGGGCATTGTGGCGAGCGTGTTCTGGTCGCTTGGCGCGGTACTTTTGGCCGTGATTGTGCTCGTTGTGTCGATTCCACTCTGGCTCATTCCCCCTTTGATCCTAATCATTCCTCCGCTGATTTGGGGCTGGCTCACTTACCGCGTGATGGCTTTCGACGCGCTCGCCGAACACGCCAGTCGAGCCGAACGCAAAGAGATTTTGAAGCGCCATCGCATGCAATTGCTGGGCATGGGTGTGGTGGCCGGGTATCTGGGTGCAGCGCCTACCCTGCTTTGGGCTTCGGGGGTGATGTTTGTCGTGCTCGCGCCGATTTTCATTGTGGCAGCCATATGGATTTACACCTTGGTGTTTGCTTTTTCATCGCTGTGGTTTGCGCATTTTTGTCTTGCCGCATTGCAGGCGCTGCGAGAACTTGAGTCGGGGCCGTCTGTCGCAATGCAGACGGATCTTCTCAAGAAAGAAGGCTCATTGAGCGATACGAATGCTGCGCAGAGTGCTATTAAAAATGTAGCGTCTTCTCCCCTGATCGCGACCGATCCAGCCTCGACAAATAGCCTCAAGGATTAGGGCCGATCGGGTCACGATCAGCATTAATCCAACTGGATTTTTGCGTACTTGGCAACGCGAGCCATGGTGCTGATTTCCTTTTGAATCAGCGCTGCAAACTCCGCAGGCGTGCCACCACTTGCAAACAAGCCGAGTTGAGCAAAGCGCTCCTTGGTGGCTGGCTCAGCAAGACTCGTTATCACGGCCTGATTCAGACGGCGGATATCGGCATCAGGTGTTTTGGCAGGCGCCAGCAAGCCAAACCATGACGGGTTGTTGTTAGCAAACAAACTCGCATCCGCGAATGTGGGTACCCCCGGAAGGATGTCGAGCCGCTGATGCCAAGATACCGCCAGTGAACGCAGCTTGCCTGACTTGATGTTTTGGATGCTTGACGCTACTTGATCGAAATACACCAGAATCTGACCGCTGAGCAGGTCAATCGTCGCTGGGCCGGTGCCGCGATAGGGAATATGCAACATGAAAGTGTTGGTCGCGCTCTTGAATAGCTCAGCCAGCATGTGGTTGTTGCTGCCGTTGCCTGGCGAACCGTAAGAGACCTTGCCCGGATTTCTCTTCAAATACGCGATGAACTCAGCCGTCGTTGTGACTGGAAGCGATGGATGAACGACAAGGGTGATCGGCGCCTTGCAAAGCTGGCAGACCGGAGCAAAGTCTTTAATCGGGTCATAGGTTAGCTTTTTGTAGACCACCGGATTGACGCCGTGTGTGGACACGGAGGCAATGCCGAAAGTCAAGCCATCGGGCTGGGCGCGCGCAAGCTCGGCTGTACCAATGGAGCCACCCGCACCCCCTTTGTTGTCCACGATGATAGGTTGCCCGAGTATCCTGCTCAGTGGTTCTGCAACCACTCGGGCTACGAGGTCGGTTGGGCCGCCCGCTGGGAAGGGTACGATCAGGCGGATGGGTCTGCTCGATTGTGCCCAGCCGAAGGCGGGGATGACCGAAAGTGACGCGGAAGAAATCAGTTGACGACGCTTCATGCTTGTCTCCAAAAATACAGGCTCCCTGATGCTCGCTCAGCTTTTGGATCGATCGGCGATGTGGTGTCTTTGTTAAGAAGCCGCCTGCGCCGCGATGCCAAGCAATCTATGTTGCTTGCTGCCCAATTTCAAAATTTGCTAATTTTTCTAAGGCGCGAACCATCGCCGAGTGATCCCAGGCCTTGCCACCATGCGCTGCGCAAGAGTTAAACAGTTCTTGTGCGGTGGCCGTGTTGGGCAGAGAAACGCCTAGAGCGCGTGCGCTTGAAAGCGCTAGATTCAAGTCTTTTTGATGCAGCTCGATGCGAAATCCTGGATCGAAGCTTCGTTTGATCATGCGCTCACCATGGACTTCCAAAATCTTGGAAGATGCAAAGCCACCCATCAGCGCTTGGCGCACACGTGCAGGATCTGCGCCAGCTTTGGCGGCAAACAGCAGCGCTTCGGCCACCGCCTCAATGTTGAGTGCCACAATGATTTGGTTGGCCACTTTGGCGGTTTGTCCATCACCATTGCCACCGACCAAGGTGATGTTTTTGCCCATCAATTCAAACAAGGGCTTGACCTTGTCAAACACTTGCTCGTTGCCGCCGACCATGATCGATAAGGTAGCGTTCTTTGCGCCCACCTCGCCGCCTGAAACGGGTGCGTCAAGGTAGTCGCAGCCCAGTGCGTTGATTTTCTTGGCAAATTCCTTGGTGGAAATCGGGGAAATGGAGCTCATGTCCACAACCGTCTTGCCTTTTGACAGCCCAGCTGCGAGGCCGTCTAGGCCAAATAAAACCTCTTCGACGTTGGGTGTGTCTGGCACCATGATGAAAACGATATCGGCGAGCTCTGCCACGCTACGAGAGTTCGCGCACAGCCTTGACGCTTGCGTTGCGATATAGGCAGGTATCCGGCCGATTGTGCTTACAAACAGCTGGTGGCCTGCGCGAATAAGATGCTCAGCCATGGGTGCGCCCATAGTGCCAAGGCCAATGAATCCGATTTTTTGCGGTTGAGGGGACATGTGTGTTGCCTAGAAAGTTTTGCAGATCAAGGATGTATGGTTAGATAGGCTATCGAATAAGCTGTTTGCGCCAACCGAGCCCTGCGACGGTGTCGGTGGCGGGCTTGTATTCGCAGCCAATCCAGCCGGCATAACCAATTCTGTCTAGGTGCTCGAACAACCAACGGTAGTTGATCTCCCCGGTACCGGGTTCATTGCGCCCTGGGTTGTCGGCAAGTTGAATATGGCCGATGCGGGGCAGATACTTCCCAAGAGTGGCTCCCAATTCGCCCTCCATTCTCTGTGCATGGTAAATGTCGTATTGAATGAAGGCGTTATGGGCGGCCACCTCATCGAGTAGCCCGATCGCTTGCTCGGTGCGATTCAGGTAAAAGCCTGGAATGTCGTATGTGTTGATGGGCTCAATCAGTAGCGTGAGGTTTTGTGCGTCGAGCTCTTTAGCGGCGTAGCGAAGGTTGCTGACCAAGGTCTGGCGCACCAGCTCTGGGTCAACGCCGACCGGCGTTTTGCCCGCCAGGCAGTTGAGTTGGTTCACGCCCAAGCCCTTGGCGTAGCGGATTGCTGTGGCTACACCATCGCGGAACTCTTGCACGCGGTCTGGCAAGCAGGCGATGCCGCGTTCGCCTGCTGCCCAATCGCCAGCGGGCAAGTTGTGAAGCACCAACTGGAGACCGTTAACTTGAAGTCGCTGTTGGATATCTTCCAGTGCGAAATCGTAGGGAAACAAAAACTCGACGGCTTTGAACTGAGCCTTTGCTGCAGCAGCAAACCGCTCTAAAAAGGGTAGCTCGGTAAACAGCATCGTCAGATTTGCGGCGAAGTTTGGCATGGTTTTCTTCTGAGCTATGGGAATGCGCTGACCACTCACTCGGGCTTGAGCCCTTGCGTCTTCACCGCTGTTTTGTAGATTTCAAATTCGTCCTTCACCTGTTTTTGGTACTCGGCGGATGAGTTGCCCACAACGATGCCGCCCGTGGCTTCAATCCGCTGCCGCACGGAAGGATCGGCGAGGGCCGCGTTGATTGCTTCATTCAACTTATCGGCCACATCTTTGGGCGTACCTTTGGGAGCCGACACACCCAAGAAGGACATGCGGTTGACGGAATCCAATCCCACTTCGCTGAACGTGGGCACATTGGGCAGTTGAGCCAGTCGCTTTGGGGCTGCAACCACGATGGGTACGAGGCGCTTGTCCATAATAAATGGCAGCGAGGTGGGCAGGTTGTCCGCCACGATAGCGACTTGACCCGCGATAACATCGTTCAAAGCCGGGCCTGAGCCGCGATACGGGATGTGGGTGACAAACACTTTGGCTTCGCTCTTGTACACCTCGGCCATCAAATGCCCGACAGTTCCTTGGCCTGCGGATGCATAACTGTGTTTGCCGGGCTCCTTTTTCAGCAGCGCCACAAAGCTTTTGTAGTCTTTAGCCGGAAACGAGGGATGCACAGCAATCACGTTGGGCGTAGCGGCCACGTTCACGATATGAACAAAATCTGTGTTCGGGTCATACGGCGTTTTTGGGTTGATCGCTGGATTGGCGGCCATAGTGGACACAGATGACATCAGCAGGGTGTAGCCATCGGGTGCGGCTTTGGCCACTTCAGCCGCGCCAATCGCGCCCCCCGCACCCGCCTTGTTTTCAACGATCACAGTCTGACCGAGAGCCACGCCCATCCTTGACGAAATGACGCGCGCGAGCAGATCAGTCGTGCCGCCGGGAGCAAATGGTACGACCAAGCGTACCGTTTGCTTGCTTGGGTAAGCCTGCGCGAGCGCTAAGCCGGGCAGTGTGGATGCCAGTATGGCTATGGCAATGAGTAAGGGGCGAACACGTGACATCATTTGTCTCCTCTTTGATTTTTCGATTGAACGATTCGTTGACATATGCTGGATCGGCTCGTGCAAACGGGTCGTCAGCAGCGGGTGGCGCATCATGTATCTACTAGGTCTCCTTACGGAAGTGGCATTGGTGGAATTTTGATTATTCTGTGGAGGAATAGGGCAGGAGCATTGCAATCGCTTCTTGGCCGTGGTCTACTTTGAACATGACCAGTTTCCAGGCAATGCACCTCTTTGTCCGAGTTGTCGACTTGGGCTCTTTTAGCAAAGCGGCAATAGA
>JANPAK010000181.1:0-3286 GCA_031429925.1 Variovorax sp. | reverse complement strand
CCCGCACAACATCCAGCAGACTATCTTAACGCTGCTCGGGCTTAGCTTGTCGAACTATTCAACAAGATGTGGACAAACGGGAACAAGTAATTGGCGAGCCTACTTGTATGCCAAATCCCGCAAAGTTAGGCTGATGGCCGGGATATAGGTGATCAGCATCAAGCAGCCCAAAATGACCAGAACGAACGGCAGTAAATATGGAATGATGCGATCCAGTGATATTCGCGCCACCGTGCAAGCGGCGAACAAGTTCACGCCAAAGGGCGGGGTGATCATGCCCAAAGCCAAATTCACCACCATGATCAGGCCGAAATGCACAGGATCGATTCCGAAATGCATCGCCACAGGCGCGAGAATCGGCGCGAGCACGATAATGGCTGCGCTGGTTTCGATGAACATACCAATCAGGAACAAAGCGGCATTCACACCCAGCAAAAATATCGCCGGACTTTGCAAGACTTCTTTGAGGTAATGCCCAATTGCATCCGGCACACCGGCACGGGTGATCAGGAAGGCAAACAGGCCAGCGTTGGCAATGATGAACATGATCACTGCGCTGGAGATCACTGACTTCTTCAAAATCTTGTAAAGATCGGCGAATTTGATTTCGCGATAGATCGCCATGCCCACGATCAACGCATAAAACACTGCCACCGCAGAAGCTTCGGTCGGCGTGAACACGCCGCCATAGATGCCGCCCAAGATGATGACAGGCATCATCAGCGCCCAGCCCGCTTGCCAGGATGCTTTCATGAAAGGTAAGCGCCCATCGCCATCATTTTTGCCATAGCCTTTGATGCGGCAATAGACATGGACATAGATCATCAAAGCCACACCGATCAGCAGACCTGGGCCAAAGCCAGCAATGAACAGCTCGCCAATCGAGACTTCTGCGCTCACGCCATACAAAATCATCGGAATGCTCGGCGGAATGATCACGCCCAGCTCGGCGCTGGTGGCTTGAAGCGCCGCCGCGTAGGGGGTGGGATAGCCGTGTTTGATGAGCGCAGGAATCAGGATCGCGCCTACGGCAAAGGTGGTGGCAACGGAAGAGCCGCTCACCGCCGCAAAAATCATGCAGGTCAGCACGCAAGTCATGGGCAAGCCGCCTTGCACGCCACCGACGATCGATTTGGCAAACTCAACTAAGCGGCGCGAAATGCCGCCGGTTTCCATGATGTTGCCAGCGAGAATGAAGAAGGGAATCGCTGCAAGCGGGAATTTATTGATCGAGGAAAACATTTCCTTGACGGAAATCAGCATATTGACATTGCTGATTTGAATGCCCACCAAGGCCGACAGGCCGATGGATACGGCAACTGAGACGGTGAATGCAAAGCACAGCACCATCGTGATTAACATCATGCTGCTCATTGCGCAGTCTCCAGTTCAAGGCGCTGCGGATCGAGCAAGTTACCAATGATGCCAATGGCGCTGAACACGCCGCCGACAGGCATGGCCAAATAGGCCCAGAACATACTCACATTTTCCAAGCCAATCGTGGTTTGCACCTTGCCGCGATTGGCATATTGCCAACCCCACCAGACGATAACAAAGATCAAAATCAGAGCCGCAATGGTCACGACGTAGTCCAGTACGCGTTTGATCTTGGGTGGGCTCCAGCGGTAAAGCACGTCCACGCTGACCATCGCGCCTTGGCGAAAAGCGGCCGCAATGCCCAGAAAAACCATCCAAATCAGGCTGAAACGAATGAGCACCTCCGTCCATTCCGCTGGTCGCTCCAAAATGAAGCGCGTGATGATTTGGAACATGCCAAGGCAGGAGGCGATCACCAGCATCAAACAGGCCAAGACCATGGCCAGATGAGTGGTGAAGCTTTCAAATTTCAAAAAGGCGGTTTTCATGTGTCTTTAGCCTGATCCCAAATAAAAATACGCCGAAAACGAAGTATTCCCGGCGTATTTATTGCGTAGAGTGCTATATAAAATATAGCAATTCGCATTACCTCACACTGCGGATGCGATCAATATTGGCTTTGCCAAACTGCTTTTCAAACTCGGCGTTCACAGGTGCAAGCGTAGCGATGAATTTGGATTTGTCCACATTCTCAACCACGGTCATGCCTTTGCTGCGCAGCTCGGCCACGCCTTTGGTGTCATCTTCGTCTACACGAGCGCGACCCACTCTAGCGCCTTCTTTGGCTGCTTCGAGAAATGCGGTTTTGTCCGCGGCTGAAAGCTTGTCAAACGCTGCTTTAGTCATCAGGAAAATGGCAGGCGAATACACGTGACCGGTGAGTGAAAGGTGTTTTTGCACTTGATCAAACTTGGCAGCCATGATGACAGACAGCGGATTCTCTTGGCCATCGACAGTGCCTTGCTGCAATGCGGTGAACACTTCTGGGAAAGCCATCGGCGTGGTGACGATGCCAAAGCCTTTGTAAGCGGCCACGTGGACTGGATTTTCCATCGTGCGCATCTTCAAGCCTTTCAGATCATCAGGCGAAGTGACCGAGCGCTTGCTGTTGGTCATGTGGCGTACGCCGTTTTCGCCCCAAGCGAGCGCTTGGAAGCCTTTGGACTCGAACTCTTTAAGCATGTCTTGACCAATCGGGCCATCAAGCACAGCGCGAGCATGCGCTTTGTCGCGGAAGAGGAAAGGGATATCCAAGATGCGCACGTTGGGCACAAAATTGGGCACGGGGCCGGTGGAGGAGAACGTCAACTCCTGCGTGCCCAGTTGCACGGACTCAATGCTTTCGCGTTCGCCGCCCAAGGCGCCAGAATAAAAGGCCTGAATCTTGAAGCGACCAGCGGTGCGCCTTTCGACTTCGCGTGCAAAGGCATCGATCGCCACGCCTTGGTGCGAATTTTGCGCCACGGAGATGCTGATTCTCATGGTGGTCTGTGCAAGCGCTGCGCCAGTGGCGGCAAGAAAACCCGCAGCCAGAGAGGCTGCGACGAAGAGGCGAGAAAGTTTCATGGGGTCTCCAAAGATGTTCAATTCGACATGCGGACCAACCGCAAGGCAAGGAAAAGTTTAACCGCAAACCCGATGCGTTCGCTCAGGGGATGCCCGCAGTTGACGGGTCATTTAGACCCTGATGTCAGGATGGTTTTCCGCAAGATGTGAGCGCACTATTTCCTCGAAGCTCGCGTTCGGTTTCATGCCTAAAGCTTGCGCACGTGGCGAACCCATGCGTGTGGGCCAACCGCTGACGATGCGCTCAATCGCTGGATCGATCTGCCAATCCAGAAGTGCGTGCACAGAATCACCAGCGACTCGGCGCAGGGTGTCCGCCATTTCGCCCACGGTGGTCGCCACT
>JANPAK010000180.1:0-5456 GCA_031429925.1 Variovorax sp. | reverse complement strand
ACCTTTTCCTTGCGCGAGGCGGCAATGAGGACATCCACATCACCAACGGAGGTCGCACTCGGTCCAACCACACAGAAGTCCAAGCTCACTTCGTCCAAAGAGAACGGGATGTACTGATTGGCTTCTGACTCCACTTGAACTTCCAGTTCCGCATCGGTTAAACCACCTTGCAACACGATTTTCTTAGTGATTACGGCGGAAGCGGGCAGGGCCATAGCAACGTTCTTGGTGCGGGTGCCGCTCTTTTTCACGACCTTTCTGATAGCCTCTGCAACCTCATCGAATTTCTCGACATTGCCATCGGTGATCCAACCCCGTTCGAGTTGTTCAGTCGCACAACGCTCCAATACCCAGCCACCAGCCTTGTTGCGCCCCAGTTCCACCAGTTTCACGCTAGAGCTACTGATGTCCAAGCCCACGAGAGCCGCTGGTTGGCGATTAAAAATATTGGCGATGGAAACCAAGAGGAGCTCCAATTCAAAAATGTTCTGGCGTCAACAACCTTGACGTTCAATCATAGCCAAGTTGGCATCTGAAACTTAAGAAACTACTTCAATGCTAGCAGTAAGTTCCTTGTTAAACAAGGATTTTTTCGTTTTTGATGCTGGATAAGCGTTGCCAAAAACCCACGGTTCAGACTTCGTAACAACTCGTTAAATTAACAGCCCTTCGTGGCAGATATGTATATTTATACATAAACACCCTCGATGGCACCAGTCTGCCGCAAGGTCGTCGCAGATCCCGTCACGCCAAAGGCAACTAGCTGCGTTCCTATAATGGACTGATCGATCCACGGCCCGCCATGCAAGACGCCTCCACTAAAACCCCCTCAGTTGCCGACATCCACAGCCAGCGCATGCCTTGGAAGCGAACTCTGCTGCGGATCACGATATGGACGGGCGGGCTGATTGCCGCAGCGATGGCCTGTTTGGCGTTTGCTGTTGGACTGGCGCTGGCCGTTGCCTACCCCAACCTTCCCGACGTGTCAGACCTCACTGACTACCGCCCAAAACTCCCTCTGCGCGTATTCTCATCCGAAGGAGCAGTGCTGGGTGAATTTGGTGAAGAACATCGCAACTTAACGCCCCTCAAGGACATTCCCCAACACATGCAGGACGCCGTGTTGGCCATCGAAGATGCACGATTCTTCTCACACGGTGGGGTGGATTACATCGGCGTTCTGCGCGCCGGTTTTGCCAATCTCGGCAGGCTCAAGAGTCAAGGGGCATCGACGATCACGATGCAGGTAGCCAAGAACGTTTATCTTTCCAACGAAAAGACCTTCACGAGAAAAATTTACGAAATCCTTCTCACCTTCAAACTGGAGCACGCACTGACCAAGGAGCAAATTCTAGAGGTTTACATGAACCAGATTTATCTAGGCAACCGGTCATATGGCTTCTCAACAGCGGCAGAAACCTATTTTGGCAAACCCCTCAAAAGCATCAGCATTGCCGAAGCCGCCATGCTGGCTGGCGTGCCCAAGTTTCCATCAAGCGCCAACCCTGTTGCCAACTACGCCCGAGCCAAGCGCCGCCAGCTCTACATCATCGACCGGATGCTCGACAACGGTTTCATCACTGCGGCTCAGGCTGCGTCGGCCCGCACAGAGCAAGTGACGGTGCGTTCTGGGCCAGATACCTCACGCGTGCACGCTGAGTATGTTGCAGAGACAGTCAGGCAATTGATTTTTGCCCAGTATGGCGAAGACACTTATACGCGTGGCCTAGATGTCTACACGAGCATTAAATCCGCTGAGCAGCAAGCGGCCTATCGGGCTCTGCGTCGAGGCCTTATGGACTTTGAGCGCCGACAAATTTATCGCGGTCCGGAAAAGTTCATCGATCTGCCAAAGACCAAAGACGAGCTCGAAGAAGCTGTTGATGATGCCTTGGCAGAACAGCCGGACAACGACGAGGTCTTGGCGGCAGTGGTGCTTGAAGCCAGCGCTCGGCGAGTCTTGGCCATGCGCCGCAATGCCGAGCAAATCGAAATCACTGGCGAAGGCCTTAGGCCCGCCCAATCAGGCTTGGCGGACAAAGCCGCACCGAACATCAGAATCAGACCTGGCGCAATCATTCGCGTTGTAAAAACGCCAAAAGGCCCTTGGGAGATCACGCAGCTGCCTGAAGTCGAGGGGGCGTTTGTTGCGTTAGATCCTCGTACCGGCGCAGTGCGTGCCTTAGTTGGCGGCTTTGATTACGACAAAAACAAATTCAATCATGTGACTCAAGCATGGCGGCAGCCTGGTTCAAGCTTCAAGCCATTCATCTATTCCGCCGCCCTCGAAAAGGGGTTTTCCGGTGCAACAGTGATCAATGACGCACCTTTGTTCTTTGATGCTGGCGTGACGGGAAGTCAAGCATGGGAGCCCAAGAACTATGACGGAACCTTTGATGGCCCAATGTCCATGCGGCGGGGATTGGCTAAGTCAAAAAACATGATTTCGATTCGGATTCTTCAATCGGTGGGTGCTCAAAATGCGCAAGACTGGGTCACACGCTTTGGTTTTGAAGCAGAAAAGCACCCGCCCTATCTGACCATGGCGCTAGGCGCAGGATCAGTGACACCGATGCAAATGGCTACGGCCTATGCCGTTTTCGCCAATGGTGGATTCCGCGTGAACCCCCATGTGGTCACGAAGATCACTGACCAGAAAGGCCGGGTTTTGCTGGACTTCAAACCTCCGACCCTTGATGAATCGATGCGTGCCATCGATACACGCAACGCCTTCATCATGACCAACCTGATGCAGGAGATTACCCGCTCAGGCACGGCGGCGAGGGCACAAGCAACGCTCAAGCGCCCAGACATCTACGGCAAAACTGGAACCACCAACGACTCGATGGATGCCTGGTTCGCGGGCTATCACCCTACCACGGTAGCCGTCACATGGATTGGCTATGACACGCCGCGCAAACTGGGCGATCGCGAAACAGGTGGCGGCCTCTCATTGCCCGTTTGGATCTCATATATGGAGACTGCACTGAAAGGGGTACCGGTGAGCGAGGGGGTCGCACCCGAGGGCGTTCTCAACATCGGTGGCGAATGGTTTTACGACGAGTTTGCCAAAGGCAATGGCGTCAACAGCCTAGGGCTGGGCGACCCCATCCCCGAGGGCGCTGGAGCGCGGTCTACTGGCAAACCGGTCGCGCCCGCCGACGAGAAGAAATCCATCTTGGATTTGTTCAGAAATTAGCGTGCTATTCAAGGCTTGAAAGCCAGCGCATGCCCAGCTTGGCTGCTGGCGTGCGTACTCAAATCAGAAAAGAACTCCGAACCGTCACGGGTACTGCGCCAAACGCCATCATGCTTGTAGTGGAATCCACCGGCTTTGGTTGCCATCCAAACCTCGTGCAAAGGCTTTTGCAAATTAATGATGATCTGGCTTCGATTCACAAAAGTGATCGTCACCATGCCACCCACGCGCTGATTATCAACATCAGCGTCTGTCGCGTCATTGATCTGGTCGCAGTTGGATTCAACGGCCTGAAGCAGGCGCTCAGCGTGGGCAAGGTATTCGGTGTCGGTCATGACAAGTAAAATTAGCAAATGATTAGATTTAAAACGATTGTAGGCCTGTGCGCTTTAGCCCCACTGGCGATGTTGTTTGCATGCGGCCAAAAAGGCAACTTGATCCTGCCCAATGAAAGTGCCGCTCAGAACCGCGCAACTCTGCCCCAAGTGCTCAATCCGTCACCGGCAATGCCTTCGCCCGCCTCCCCTGCTTCTGCCCCGGCAGCGGCCAAGCCCTGAACTTCTTCTTATGACGTATCCTGCCCTGCCTGGCGATCCCTTTATCGCCTACTCCCAAGGCCAATTGATGGCGGAAGATCTGCGCCTATCTGATTTGGCAAGCGAATTTGGCACACCCTTATTTGTTTACTCCAAGGCTTCCATGTTGGCGGCATTGGCCGCTTATCAGCGGGGATTTGCGGGTCGCCACGCTCAGATTTGCTACGCGATGAAAGCCAATTCATCGCTGTCAATTTTGAAACTCTTTGCGCAGGCCGGATGTGGTTTCGATATTGTTTCAGGTGGTGAGCTTGAACGCGTGTTGGTCGCAGGCGGTTCGCCTAGCAAGATCATTTTTTCCGGCGTGGGCAAAACACGCGCGGAGATGCGCCGCGCCTTGACGGTGGGTATCCAGTGCTTCAATGTGGAAAGTGAGTCTGAACTCGATGTGCTCTCAGAGCTTGCGGTTAACATGCAACTTCGCGCACCGGTCAGCATTCGCGTCAACCCCAACGTCGATCCAAAAACTCACCCCTATATTTCCACCGGACTCAAAGGCAATAAGTTCGGGATTGCCCATGAACGTGCCGTCGAGGTCTATCGCAGGGCCGCTTCGCTGCCGGGCTTGAACGTGGTGGGGATTGACTGCCACATCGGCTCGCAGATCACCTCCATTGCGCCTTATCTTGATGCGATGGATCGCATTCTTGACTTGGTTACCGCGATTGAGGCAGAGGGCATTGCGATCACTCACATCGACTTTGGCGGTGGCCTAGGAATCCATTACGAGGATGCACACCCACCGACAGCCGATGCACTCTGGGCACAGCTCTTGGCCAAACTGGATGCACGCGGCTTTGGCCAGCGCCACCTCATGATTGAGCCCGGTCGCTCATTGGTCGGAAACGCCGGCGTTTGTGTGACCGAAGTGCTCTACCTCAAGCCCGGCCACGACAAGAGCTTTTGCATTGTGGATGCTGCGATGAACGACTTGCCACGGCCTGCGATGTACCAAGCCTTCCACGGCATCGTTCCGGTCCAACCGCGCGAGGGCGATGGGCGCGTTTATGAGGTCGTTGGCCCGGTCTGCGAAAGCGGTGATTGGCTCGGCCATGACCGCACCCTCGAGGTGCAAAGCGGGGACTTATTGGCGGTGCTCTCGGCTGGCGCCTATTGCATGAGCATGGCCAGCAATTACAACACGCGGGGGCGCGCAGCCGAGATCTTGGTCGATGGCCAACAAGCCTTGCTGATGCGTGAGCGCGAAAGCGCACAAGACCAGATGCTGCGCGAGAAACTCGTCTGATCAACCCCAAGAAACAAACTGAGGCGCTACCAATAAGATAGCGCGCCGCGCTTATTTTTATTGGGCTCTAGCCCAAAAAGGATCTGAATCTAAGCTTGCGCGGAACGCAAACGCAGCGACATATTTTGCAAGGCCGCTATGCCGCTGTCTTCAGCCCGCTTGCACCAAGCCGCCAAATTTGCGGCAAGCTGCTCACGCGACAAATGCGTGTTGCTCCACATCTGGCGCAGCTCGTCGCGCATCTCAGCCATTTTCCCCAACACGGGGTACTGGCTGCGTGCCTGCTGTAGAGCCGCCACCGCTGCGGCCGGGACTTTCTCGTCATCGCGATGCAGCCATCGTTTGGCCGTCTGCAACAGGGAAAGATCGCCCTTCTTTTGCTTGAGCGATTCAATTTCGGCCTTGCACGCCTCTC
>JANPAK010000179.1:0-3546 GCA_031429925.1 Variovorax sp. | reverse complement strand
CGGCCAGCGGCCTCCATGTTTTGCCCGTCTTTCCACTGGCGGGCATAGCGATGCTCTTCCTCAAGGGTGAGCATCGGCATGCGATTGGCCGCGCTAATGTAAGCATCCAGATTGCCCAGCGAGGGCACCATGCTCATGCCGCCCCAATTCGAGACGGCGGTGTTATTCGTTATAGCTAAAGCACCAGACATGAGGGAACTCCTTCTTTCTTTCCATAACCAGCGACTGCGCTGAAAGTGCGGGTTTTCACTGGTATGGGCATAATATTAGCACTCTTCGTTAGAGAGTGCCAAATACAAAAGTTCAATGGGTTTGATGGTTAATGACTATCGAGTCAGTTTAATTTACCCGTGAGCGTGAGCTTTCGACCTGCATCCGGTTCTACAAGAAGTGCGAAAGGGCTCCCGCAGGAGCCCTTTTTGTCAATCCGCGACCGTTCAAGCGGCGATCGTCTGATCCACAAACGCTTGCAGTTGCGCCTTGCTCAGAGCGCCCACCTTGGTGGCGGCGAGCTGGCCTTTGTTGAAGATCATGAGAGTGGGGATGCCGCGGATACCGAACTTGCCGGGGATGTCGCGGTTGTCGTCGACGTTGAGCTTGGCGATTTGCAGCTTGCCGTCGTAGGCGGTGGCCAGTTCGTCGAGCGCGGGGGCGATCATCTTGCAGGGGCCGCACCATTCGGCCCAGAAGTCCACGAGGACGGGCTTGTCAGCTTGCAGCACATCGGCTTCAAAGCTGGCATCGGTGATGTGTTTGATAAGGGCGCTGGCCATGATGGGATCTCTTTTAAGTGGTTTGGAAAAGTTGGCTCAGCAGATGAGTCGCCGATGTCCAACAGCCATTACAGTGTGGGCATTGTGACAGAAACCAAGATTTCCTCGAGTCAAAAGGGCGGCAGGCATTGACTATGGCGGCTATAGCCAAACTCGATAGCTGGACGACGCTATGGGAGAGGGTGCGCCTGCATATGCAGGCCACGCAAGCGCATCCGGCGAAAACGGTGGTGCTTTTGCCATTTTTTCAGTTGCAGGCGGTCGCTAGGCTGAGCTGGGCAGAGCAGGGCGGGCAGGTGGTTAGCGGCTTTCCCCCGCGCCTTGAGACGACGACAAGTTGGCAGCGGCGCATTTCCCATTTTTCTCCTGGCACTATGGACTTGAGCTTTGACGCTGGGCTGGATGCTGTGCGGGCGAGGGGTTTTTTGCGCCGAGCGGGTTTGGGTGAGCTCAATGCTTTGCTGACGCCCCGCTTGGTGGAGGCGGCGCAGCAATTGGGCGCGTTGGCGGCGGCGCTGCCACCTGCTGAGCGGCCTGAATGGGCAGCCGGTCTTCGCCCGGTGCTGAGCGGCGGCGGTGAGGCTTTTGCCAGTTATGAGGCAGCCGTGGCGCGTATTGCGCTGGAGTGGGCGGCGCTGTCGAGCTATGCCGGGGACGTGCTGTTTGATTTGCCGAGCGATGAACTCCAAGCGCTGGTGGTTGTACGCGGTGTGCAGACCAATGCGCTGGCCGATCATTTGGTTCAGCGCTTAGGCGCAAGGGCACTCATCTTGGAACTGCCCGAGCAAGCGGCAGGGCAACTCGCGGTGCAGGCAGCAGAAGATCTGGAAGATGAGGCGCAGCGAGCGGCGGCCTGCGTGTTGGCGCATCTGGCGCAGGGGCGCAGCCCCGTGGCCTTGCCCGCAATCGACCGCCTTGTGACGCGGCGCATCAGCGCGATGCTCGGCCAACGTGGCGTCACGGTACTCGATGAAACCGGCTGGAAACTCTCCACAACTCGCGCTGCGGGTGCTTTGATGAGCCTGCTGCGCGCCGCAGCCCCGCAAGCCACACGTGATGAGCAGCTCGATTGGCTCAAAAACTGCGCTGTGAGCCCGGCGCTGGTGCAGCGTTGGGAATACGAGATCCGCAAGCAAAACAGTGATCTGACCCATACAAATACTGCGCGAGATGCTATTGAATTTATAGCGACTAATGATGCGACAGCGCCGCCTTGGCGACTGCTATTGAACGGTTTGCGGCGCGAGCGCAGCCTGAGCGATTGGCTGCGCGATCTGGCCAGCGCTTTGCAAATCAGTGGCCAATGGAAGCGCCTAGAGCAGGATGCGGCGGGAGAGCAAATCATCGCGGCGCTGCATTGGTCGTCGTTGGATGCGCAGGCGATTTTGCAAAGCGATGCCTCAAGAATGAGCTTGAACGAGTTTGCCACGTGGGTGCAATTGGCCCTAGAAGGCGCCAGCTTCAAGCCTGCGCAGCCGGCCGGCCCAGCGCAGGTGGTGATTCTCCCGTTGGCGCAATTGGCGGCGCGGCCTTTTGCGGCGGCGGTGATCGCAGGGGTAGATGAGTTGCGCTTGCCCGCAGCGCCTGAATTGCCAGGCGACTGGACGGCAGCGCAACGTGAGGCGCTGGGCTTGCCCAGCCGCGAGGCGTTGGCGCTGGAGCAGCAAGACGTGTGGCGACGCGCACAGCAGGTGCCGCATGTGGATGTGCTGTGGCGGCGGGCCGAGGGCGATGAGCCTTTGCAGCCCAGCCCACTATTGCAGGCTTGGCTGCGCAAACATGCGTCGCAATCAGGGCTGGATGCGAGAGAGCAGCGGGAAGTTTTGCCGCAGCCTAGCCACATGCCTGCACCGCAGGCAGGCAAGCTTTTGCCTGCAGGTGCGATGGCGTTTTCGGCCAGCAGCTATCAAGATTTACGTGCCTGCCCGTATCGCTACTTTGCGCTGCGTCTGCTGGGCCTGCATGAGGCGCAAGAGCTGGACGAGGCCGTCTCCAAGCGCGAATTCGGGGCTTGGTTGCATGCGGTGTTGGGCGATTTTCATGAGCAGCGGCCGCGTCAGGGTGACTCTGATAGCGATCGCAGCCTGCTCGATCGTTGCGCCGCACAGCGCCAACAAGAGATGCTGGGTGATGACGCAGGTTTTGTGCCGTTTTCAGCGAGCTGGCCGCAGGTGCGGGAGAGCTACTTGCTCTGGCTGGCCAAGCACGAAACGCAAGGCTGGCGCTTTGAAAGCAGTGAGCTGGACGTCAAGCGCGATCTGAGCAGTGCAGCGGTTTTGCTGAAAGGCCGGCTGGATCGCGTCGATATTTTGGCCGGCTCGGGCGCCCAAAGTTATTCGGTGATTGACTACAAGACAGAAAGCGATGCGAGCTTGAAGGCGCGGGTCGCAGATCCGCTGGAAGACACGCAATTGATTTTTTATGCGGCTTTGCTGGGCAAAGATGCCGTACAAGCCTCTTATCTGGGTTTGGCCGAAAAGGAGGCCAAAGAAGTGCCCCAAAAGCACGTGAATGGGGCGTTGCCGCTGCTTTTGCAGGGCGTCGCGGCGGATGCGGTGCGTATTGCTCAAGGCCATGGCTTGCCGGCGATGGGCGAAGGCAAGGCGTGTGAGTATTGCGCGGCACGGGGCTTGTGCCGCAGAGACTTTTGGGCAACGGCATGAACCAACCCGCCTACGCGCTCAACGGCCAGTCTTGCACGGCCGAGGCGTGTTATGCCGTGGCCTGCGCTCCGCAAAGGCAAGTGGTCGTGCAGGCTTGCGCGGGAGCGGGC
>JANPAK010000178.1:0-1512 GCA_031429925.1 Variovorax sp. | reverse complement strand
CGAGGATAATGCGACTGTGCGAGTTTTGTTTGCTTCGGAAACTGGAACGGCCGCCCGTGTGGCCAACGACTTTGCGGCCGCCTGCAAGTTGTCCGCATCCGCGTCGGCCATGGACGATGCCGAACTTGATGACATGGATGGACATTGTACAGTCTTTTTCATTGCTACATGTGGCCAGGGTGCCATGCCTCGTAATGCACAGGCCTTCTACAAGGCACTCAAAGAACGCACCGAGCCTTTCAAGGAAAATACACGTTTCATGATTTTCGGACTCGGTGACTCGAGCTATTACTTCTACTGCAAGGCAGGCAAGGATGTCGAAGCCAAGCTCTTGGAGCTGGGCGCCACGAAAATGCTCCAGATGGGTTGTGGAGATGACTCTGCCGACGAAGGCATGGAGGCGGGCTTACATGACTGGATGGATGTGGTCTGGCCAGCCCTTGAGCTGGAGCCTCCAAAGGAGGTGCCGCACATTATACCAGTCAAAGTTTCCTTCTCCGACCGAGCCGTTATCCGCAGCGACGACGACTATCGTGCTATTCGCCAATTCTTCCAAGCCGACGACAAGCATGTCGAAGACGTCGCGATTATCAGCAACGACCTCTTGTGCAAGCCGGAATACAATCGAGACTTCAGAAACATTCGCATTAATCAAGGTCACATGAACTACGGACTTGGAGACGCCCTCGAAATCTTCCCGTCCAATGATCCGGAAAAGGTGGAGCACTTCTTGCACGAGTACTCCAAGGACTTTGGTGAAATGACGGTGGTAAAGCTTCATTCGTTCGGCATCAACGGCGAGATTTCTCTTGGAGCACTTTGCACATACGTCCTCGATCTATTTGGCAAACCCTCGAAGCACTTTATGCATCAACTTGCCACGTTTGAGACTAGCGAGGAGGAGCGCAAGATCCTCCTCGATCCCGATTTTTTGAGGAAGGCTAGCAAGGAGACTGGAATTACTGTTGCTGATGTACTGCTTCGATTCAAAAGGGCGCAACCACCGCTTCCGGCCCTTCTTGCAATGATTCCCCGATTGAAGCCTCGAGCCTATTCGATTGCCAGTGCCCCAGAAGCCTCCAAGGGCGTCATCGAGCTGTGTGTTTTGATCGACACTTGGTGGTGCGATGCCGGAATGAGGTACGGTTTGACCTGTGACATGCTCCGTAAGCTCAAGGGTGGCGATCATTTGTGGTGCCGTATTCATCCTGGGAGCATGGAGCCTCCGACTCCGCAGAATCCTGTCGTTTGTGCTGGTATCGGAAGTGGTCTGGCGCCGCATTTGGCATTTCTGCGCGACCATGTCCGTGCGGCTGAAGCTGGTGAAAAGGTTGCCCCGTTCTCTCTCTTTTTTGGAAACCGCTTCATTGCCGATGAGTTTCTCTACCAAGCCGAGCTTGAAGAGTACGCCAAAAAGTACGACTGGTTCAAGTTGCACGCGGTCTTTAGTCGTGACGATCCCAAGAAGAAAATGTACGTCCAGGATGCCGTGGGAATGACGGATGATGCTCG
>JANPAK010000177.1:0-4041 GCA_031429925.1 Variovorax sp. | reverse complement strand
TGCATCAATGTGAAGTGATGCCGCAGCGCATCTCACGTCTGATTGATCCGTTGCGTGAACTGCTCGGCGGATTATCGCGCCCGGATCGTATCCCGCAAATAGAAATTGCTTTAGGTGACGACGTCGATGTGCTGGTGCTGCGTGTGATGGAGCCCCTGTCACCCGAAGATGAAGCGGCATTGCGCGTCTTTGCCGACCGCTACACCATCCAATGGTGGCTGCAATCAAAAGGGCCCGATACCGTCAAGCTCTTGGATGAGGGTGGCCCATTGCTGGCCTATGGATTGCCTGAATTTGGCATCACGATGCCCTTCAAGCCTACCGATTTCACCCAGGTGAATCCGCACATCAACCGGGTCCTCGTCGCTCGGGCGCTGCGTTTGCTCGCCGTGCAAAAGACCGATCGGGTGATCGATTGGTTTTGCGGCTTGGGCAATTTCACGCTGCCGCTGGCCACGCAGGCGCGCGAGGTGCTGGGCATTGAGGGCAGCGACACGCTGGTGGCGCGTGCGAAAGCCAATGCCGCGCAGAATTTCAAAGAAAAAAGAACGCTAGGCCATACCCATGCTGAGCAAGATGCTACGGATTTCGTAGTGAGAAACCTGTTTGAGATGACCGGACAAATGCTGGTGGACGACGGCTACGCACACCGCTGGCTCATTGATCCACCGCGCGAGGGAGCGTTTGCATTGGTCAAAGCCCTCGCGCAGATTCATCTGCAGCGCTTAGGCCATCTGCCAGAAGTGGTGGAGGGCGAAGCGCCATTGGCTTTTGTCAATATTGGTGATTGGCAGCCACCTGAGCGCATCGTCTATGTGAGTTGTAACCCTTCAACGCTAGCGCGAGACGCCGGGTTGCTTGTGCATCAAGCCGGTTATCGATGCACAGCGGCGGGGGTGGTCAACATGTTTCCGCACACGGCGCATGTGGAGAGCATGGCGGTGTTTGAACGCAGTTAATCAAAACTGCAATAGCAGCTTGTTGACGACTTAAGGCAGTCTTCGAGGAGAATCTAGCGATTCAGGAGATCCGCATGAACCGCAAACAATTTATCTTCACACTGTCAGCCCTTGCCGCCAGCGGCGCTTGGGCGCAGAGCTTCCCGAGCAAACCGATCAAGATCGTCGTACCTTTTGGCGCAGGCGGTGTGGCGGATTTGACCGCGCGGGCAGTAGCGCAAAAGCTCACGGAGAGCTTGGGGCAGAGCGTCATTGTGGACAACAAACCGAGTGCCGGCGGGATTGTCGCGGGAGATTTGGTGAACAAGGCCGATGCCGATGGCCATACCTTGCTGCTCATGAGCAACGGCACGGCGGTCAGCACTGGTTTGTTCAAGAGTCTGCCTTTTGACGCCATGAGAGACTTTGCGCCGATCTCCACCTTGGCCACGTTTGATATTGCCTTGGTCGCCCCGGAAGGCGGACGTTTCAAGACTGCGCAAGAGTTGATTGCATTCGCGCGGGCCAACCCCGGCAAGCTCAATGTGGGTACGATCAATATTGGTTCTACCCAAAACTTGGCCGCCGAGCTCATCCAAGCGGCCGGTGGTTTTGATTTTCAGGTGGTGCCTTTCCGTGGCACGCCAGATGTGATCAATGCCTTGCGCGGTGGCACGATTGACGCCGCCGTCGAAATCCTAGGGCCGATGATGGGCCAGATCAATGCCAAGGCCGTGCGGGCGCTGGCTGTGATGGGCGACAAGCGCACAACCCGCCTGCCTGAGGTGCCAACGCTTCGCGAAGTGGGCATTCAAGGCGCGACCGCTTCGAGTTGGAATGCTTTAGCGGCCCCCGCGAAGACGCCGCGCGACGTGATCGCCCGTTTGAACAAAGCCGTGGCCGACGCGCTCAATTCGCCCGATCTCAAAACCCGTTTGGCGGAGCTGAATGTGGATGCCCAAAGCAGCACGCCAGAAGCCTTGGGGCAATTGCTGGCCAGCGAGACCAAGCGCTGGAGCGACATCATCGTTCGCGCCAAAATCGAAAAGCAGTAAGGCGCGCTGATGGACGTCAGCCGCATCGGGATCGTCGGCTATGGCGAAGTGGGCAAGACGTTTGCCGATGCCTCGCTCAGGACGTGGCCCGGCCCATAAAGCCCGCCTAGAATCGGCAGGATGCCGCTTCCCACTATCAACTTGGTTTGCACCCGCTGTACCGACGGCAATCACATCGCCCTGCGCCGCTGGTATGCCGACCATGTGCATCTGCTGCTCAGTGCGCCCGAGCTGCGCCAAGCTCTGCTGTACCGGTGCCGGCTGCCGCTGGCTGGTCAGCCGCCGGAGTATTTTTGCGTCTATGAATTTGCCAGTCACGATGATTTTCTGGCCTTTGAGCACGGACAGCCTAAAGCGAAAGCCACCGAGTTGACGAATGCCGCCGCAGGCCGCAAGAGTATCGAGATCGTGCAGCGCACGCAGTATTTGCGCTGGCTGAATCGGCGATGGCCTGCGCACAGTCAAGAGCAGGGCACGCCTTGGCAGCTCGCAGCTTGCATCGATAACGAAGCAGGCTGGACGTTGGATGCGCAGCGCTGGCTGGCAGATCATTTGCAGGCTTTGCAAAGCTGCACGCCTTTGCGAACTGCTCAGGTGTATGTCGAGCATGGCAAAGAAAGCCAAGCCTTCATCACCCTTGACTTCAGTGGCGGCGACGCGAGTGAGGTTTGGCAGTTGCTGGCACATTCTCTGAATCAACCTTCACTCTATGGCCAGCCTCAGCACCTGCATTTTCATTGGGTGGCAAGCGCCGAGCAGCTCCAAGCATGGTTGCGGTAGGGGCATGCTGCATCCTGCGGAATGACCGTTATGCCTCGATTGCATCGCAAATGTGGACTTTGCTGATCAACGCATGCGCAAGAGCTGCACAATCAGAACATTGACTCTGCGCACAACATCATGATTCCCGACCCGAAATCGCAACCCCGCGAGTTCCTGCTGCATCTCTACCATGCTGCTGTGCGCCGTGCACTGCCGCGGCACAACACGGCAGCCTATTTGCCAGCGCCACCCAAAGGCCGCACCCTCGTCCTTGGCGCAGGCAAGGCCGGTGGCGCGATGGCACAGGCCGTAGAAACGCTGTGGCCTGCAGATGCACCGCTCTCTGGCTTGGTTGTTACGCGCTACGGCCACACACCACCACGCCCTGCAGATTTGGCCAGCCGCATCGAAGTCGTCGAAGCCTCGCATCCTGTGCCCGATGAGGCTGGGCTAGCTGCTGCCATACGCATCCTTGACCTCACGCAAGGCTTGACGAAAGACGATCTCGTGCTTTGCCTGATCTCGGGCGGCGGCTCCGCTTTGCTCACGCTGCCGGTAGAGGGCTTGGCCTTCCCGGAAAAACAGCGGATCAACCAAGAATTGCTTAACTCTGGCGCAGGTATTGCGGAAATGAACTGCGTGCGCAAGCATCTTTCGCAGATCAAAGGTGGCTGGCTTGCGGCGGCTTGTGCACCAGCGAAGGTTGTCACCTTGACCATCAGTGACGTACCCGGCGACGACGTGAGCGTGATCGCCAGCGGCCCCACCGTGCCCGATGGAACGAGCTGCGCAGACGCTCTTGCTATTTTGAAGCGTTATGGGATCGCCGTGCCAGCTTCGATCGAAGCGCAATTGCAAAGCGGCGCACTAGAGACGCCTAAGCCTGGCGATGCCCGCTTCACTGGCCACGAAGTTCATCTGATCGCCACACCCCAGCAAGCGCTTGAAGTGGCGGCAGCAGCAGCGCGGGCAGCGGGCATCGAGGCGCATATTTTGAGCGATGAAATCGAAGGCGAATCCCGCGAAGTTGGCAAAGTGCATGCGGCCTTGGCGCGCGGCGTGGCCAAAGGGCAGGGCGCATTCAAAAAGCCTTGCGTGATCCTCTCGGGCGGCGAGACAACCGTGACGATTCGCAAACAACCTGCGGGTACGCCCAAAGGACGCGGCGGCCGCGCTGGCGAATTCTGCATGGGCCTGACCCTTGGTCTGCAGGGCATGCAGGGCGTCTATGGCTTGGCCGCAGACACCGATGGCATCGACGGCGTGGAAGCGAATGCCGGTGCTTA
>JANPAK010000176.1:0-3796 GCA_031429925.1 Variovorax sp. | reverse complement strand
CATCCAAAAAGGCAGGTCGTCGCCGTAGTAATCGCTGTCATAGGCGAAGCCGCCGAAATCTGCGACGAGGCGGTGCGTGTTGGGGCTGTCGCGCCCGGTGTACCAGCCCAGCGGGCGCTGACCCATCAGCTTGTGCATGATCGCCATCGCCTCGCGCATGTGTTCGCGCTCGATCTCGTCAGACAGGTTTTGATAGTGAATCCATTTGAGGCCGTGGCAGGCAATCTCATGACCCAGATCTAAGAAGGCTTGCGTCACATCCGGGCAGCGCTGCAGAGCGCTGGCCACACCAAACACCGTCAGAGGCAAGCCGCGCTTTTCAAACTCCCGCAGGATGCGCCACACACCCGCGCGTGAGCCGTATTCATAGATGCCGTCCATGCTCATGTGCCGCGCAGGGAAGCTCGCAGGGTTGAACATCTCAGAAAGAAAGGTCTCACTACCTGCATCGCCATGCAAGATGTTGTTTTCCCCGCCCTCTTCAAAATTCAAAACGAATTGCACAGCGATACGGGCGCCACCTGGCCACTGTGCGTGCGGCACCTTAGAGCCATAGCCGGCTAGGTCGCGCGGATAGCCAGCAGTACTATCGTAAATCTTTGTCATCGCCTAGAGCCCAGCAAAGCTGGAAGCAGTTTCAACGACGTCTCGGCCGGGGCGGTGCTTCTCCAACTGCAGGTTGCTGAACACCTGACTCAAATGCGCATCCATCAACGCCACCGCCTTCTCGGCATCGCCTTGCGCCAGTGCCTCAACAATACGCCCATGATCGTCGTTGGATTCTTGCGCAGCGTCAGTGCTTTGATACATCAGCGTGATCAGAGCACAGCGCGAGATCAAATCACTGAGCAGCTCCGCCAAAACTTGATTCCCCATGAGTTCTGCCATGCGAACATGAAAGTCGCCAAGCAACTCAATGCGCCCAGGCGCATCGCCGCTTTCAACGGCAGCTCGTTCCGGCGCGACATGTTCGCGTAGCGACGTGACCTGCGCTGGCGTTGGTTGTTGCGCGAAATGCCGCGTCATTTGTGCCTCCAGCATGCGGCGTACATCAAACACTTGGCTCGCCTCTTCGATGGAGGGAGACGCCACAAAAGCACCACGCGCCGGCTCCAACACAATCAGACGCTGGTTTTCAAGCTGATACAGCGCTTGGCGCACCAAGGTGCGCGACACACCAAAATGATCGGCCAGCTTTTGCTCAACGAGTTTCACCCCAGGCGCTAGGCGATGCTCCACAATCGCTTTGGTGAGCGCTTGCACGATATGTTGTGTGGTGGATACTTCCATGGCATGACCCTGTGACAGCGTATCGGTGAAATTGTATACACTTTCCTATTGATCTGGAGAACACATATGGGCCTTTCTACCCACGTCCTCGACACGATGCACGGCTGCCCGGCAGCGGGCATGGCTGTGAGCTTGCACGAGCGCCGCGGCGAGAATTATGTGCTGGTTAAACAGTTTGCCCTCAATGCGGATGGTCGAAACCACGACGGCCCCCTGTATGACAACGTCTCTCTGAAAACAGGCCGCTACCGCCTGAGCTTTGATGTGGGCATGTATTTCAAAAACAAAGGCGTGGCGCTACCCGAACCTGCCTTCTTAGATATCGTTCACCTCGATTTTGGTGTCGCTCATACCGATCAGCACTATCACGTGCCCCTTTTGTGCAGCCCTTGGAGTTATTCAACCTATCGAGGGAGTTGACACGGATTTGTCATCGTTTTGAACGAAAATAGCCGCATACTCACTTGCCAAAAAAAAATCAGTGTCTAGACTGGAGTTTTCATGGATAATCGCCGCTCAGCCCTTATAAAATCAGCGCAAGGTGCTATATCTTTTATAGCAATGCCCGGCTTGGCGTTCGCGCAAACAAGTACCGTGACGCGCATCATCGTGCCGTTCGCTCCTGGCGCAGGCACCGATGCTGTTGGGCGCTTGGTGGCGCAAAAGCTCTCCGAGGTGCTCGGATCTCAGGTCGTTGTAGACAATCGCACGGGCGCAGGTGGCGCAATCGGGGCAAAGTTTGTTGCGGACGCAGCGCCGGATGGGCACACCATACTGCTAGCTGCCGCGCCGTTCACCACTGTACCAGCCGCTTTGCCAACCGCAGGCTATGACCCGGTGCGCCAGTTCGCTCCGGTAGGCATGATTGCCAGCGGTCCCTTGGTGTGGGCGGTCAACAAGGACCTGCCTGTAGCAAACATGCGCGAGTTTGTTCAACTTGCGAAATCCAAGCCCGGTTATTACAACTACGGTAGCGCCGGCGCGGGTGGCATCAACCATTTGGTGTTGGAAATGCTCAAAAGCCGCTCTGGCATTTTCGTCACGCATATTCCCTATCGCGGCATCGCACCCGCGACGATGGACATGATCGGCGGCCAGATTCACATGGTCACCGGCACTGTCCCCGCTCTAAACGCCTTCATCAAAGATGGCCGGGTCAGGGCGCTGGCGGTGACAGCATCGCGCCGCTCCAGCGCGCTGCCTGAAGTACCCAGTATGGCTGAGAGTGGTTTTGCTGGCTTTGATGTACTCAATTACTTTGGCTTGATGGCACCTAAAGCCACGCCGGCACCCGTCATTGAAAGACTCAATGCCGCTTTGGGTAAGGTCGTGCAACTGCCTGAAGTCCGCGCCCGTTTTGCTGCCGATGCTCTTGAACCTGTGACAGCGGCCAACGGCTCACCCGCACAGTTGGCCAATTTCATTGAGAAAGACTTCTCAGGTTGGCGGCAAGTGGTGGCGGCCCAGAACCTCAAGATTGATGCAGCTTAAGGGCTGCCGCCCTTGGACAATGATGCGCATTTAAGCATTGCGCGTGAGCAAATCGCCCAGCTCCGCCATGCCTTGATTGGCGCTGGCCTGATTCATCGAGAGCCACCGCCCCTGCCAACGACATGCTGCGGCCGAGGTTGTATTGGTTGTGTATGGGAAAGTTGGTTTTCGGCAGTACAGTATTGGCAGGAGCAGGCGATTGAACTGCTTCGCAATAAGGCCATTCCATGAGACTTCTTCACACGATGCTGCGCGTCGGCAATCTGCAACGATCCATCGATTTCTATACCCAAATCATGGGCATGACGCTACTGCGCACCACCGAGCGACCGGAGCAAAAGTACTCTTTGGCCTTTGTGGGCTACGGCACTAACCCTGATCATGCCGAGATTGAGCTGACCTACAACCATGGCGTAGACAAGTACGAGTTGGGTACGGCTTACGGCCATATCGCGATCGGCGTGAAAGATGTTGCTGCCACGTGCTCTGCTGTTCGCGGCAGAGCTGCGGAGCTGGGCGGCGCGATCACCCGAGAGCCAGGACCCGTCAAAGGCGGCAACACAGTGATTGCCTTCATCACCGATCCGGATGGCTACAAAATCGAGTTGATTGAACGGCCCGCAATCTGATCAAGTACGGATGAAAGCGGTAATAAGTGGTACTTCACCCACTTGCCGACTGCAATGTCCATGCAAGGCTGCATCAAAGACGGCGCCTGCAGGCAAGGTGTCGTTGGAATAAAAGCATTGCCCTGCGCGAAACACACGGGTCGAGCCGTCGTGCAGGCCAATCTCCATCGCTCCTTGCAACACAACCAGCCATTGAGGCGCTGTGGTGCAATGAAATTGGCTTGAAAAGCCCACCGGGCTTTGTCGGAACTGATGTCCACCGCCCTGCGCCAGCGGGCTCAAAGCTGCAGCGGTCGAGCCTTGGCTGAGATCCACACGGATATCGCGAAATCTCGCGCGACCATCGGTATCGGTGAACAGCTCGGGGAGCAATAAAAAAGGCATGG
>JANPAK010000175.1:0-2216 GCA_031429925.1 Variovorax sp. | reverse complement strand
GGCCACGGGAATGGCCACGGGAATGACCACAGGAATGGCCACGGGAACCGTCGTGGGCATGGTCACACTGTTGTCATCCACCCCGGCTGCGGCCACGCCCCAAACCATGGAAGCCGCGATACGGCGCTTCACCGGCGGGCGCACGGCGCAAACTGGGCGGGTGGAACTGGACATTTCATCGCTGGTGGAAAACGGCAACGCCGTCCCGGTGACCTTGCGCATGGCCAGCCCCATGACGGCCGCCGACCATGTGAAGCGCCTGGCGCTGTTCGCGGCCGGCAACCCACAACCCGAGGTGGCGGTGTTTGAACTGGGCCCACGCAGCGGGCGCGCCGAGGTCGCCACGCGCATCCGCCTGGCCACATCGCAAGTCTTGGTGGCGATAGTCGAGCTCAGCGACGGCAGCCTGTGGCAACAGCGTGTGGATGTGCTGGTGACACTGGCCGCCTGTGTTGAAGGCTGATATCTAACGTCTGATGAACATGGTCCGCGCCCTCTTGCACACCCCCGCCCAAGCCCGAGTGGGTGAGGTCATCGAAATCCGTGCGCATATTCAGCACGCAATGGAAACCGGCTATCGCCAGGGGCCTGAAAACCGGCCGCTGCCGCGCGACCTGGTGCGCCGCGTCGAATGCCATTTCGATGGCCAGTTGGTGTTCGCGGCCGAACTGCACGCGGCCATCGCCGCCAACCCCTATCTGGCATTTTTCATGACTGCCGAACGCAGCGGCACGATCAGCGTCACCTGGCGCGGCGACCAGGCGCTGGAACGTCGTGAAGTGGCCACGCTCACCGTCGTGCCTTGAACGGCGCCAAGCTTCGAATGAGCGGCACCGACACGCCGTTGAGCTGGGCATGATGAATCGTTCAGCAGCGGCTTGCATGCTTGGGTTCACGCTGGTCACAGTCGCCGCATTGGCGCAACCCGACGACCGCCGCTCGGGCTTTCACTTCATGTCGCCCGCCACGCAAGCCTTGCAAAACGACGATACACAAAACCCTGCGTTTTTGTGGGTCAAAGGCGGTGAAGACCAATACCAGCGCCAATGCAGCCGCTGCCATGGCGCGGTGGACGCACCCGGCCCGCTGTCCTTGCAAAGTGTGGCCACACGCTACCCGGCATTCGACGCGGTGTTGAACAAACCGATCACGCTCGGCGGTCGCATCCAGCAGTGCCGCCAGCGCGATCCGCCAGAGTCGCAAAGTTCGCCATTGAAGCTGCTGCCGCCTGAACACGACGAGCTGCTGGGCTTGGAGGCCTATCTGGCGCTGCAATCACGCGGCCAGCCGTTGCCCCGGCCGGCGGACCCGCGTTTGGCTCCCACCCTGCAACTCGGCCGGCAGCTGTGGCAAACCAGGATCGGCCAATTGGGCCTGTCTTGCGCCCATTGCCACGACGACAACGCTGGTGGCCGGCTGGCCGGTAACCTCATCCCTCAAGCCCACGCCACCGGCTACCCGCTGTACCGACTGGAATGGCAAAGCCTGGGCAGCCTGCAGCGCCGTTTGCGCAATTGCATGACGGGCGTTCGCGCCGCACCTTTTGACTACGGTAGCGACGAACTCATCGCGCTGGAATTGCACCTGAAACAACGCGCTGCCGGTATGAAACTGGAAGCGCCCGCCGTGCGCCCCTGAGCCTGGAACTGGCCGATGCAAGACCTGCCTGACCCTTTCGACCGCTGTTTGACCGACACCCGCCAGTGGCTGGAAAAGGCCGTGATCGGCCTGAACCTGTGCCCTTTTGCCAAGGCCGTGCACCTGAAGGGCCAGATCCGCTGGGTGCTGTCTAACGCCGAAACTGCGGATACGCTGTCGACCTGCGTCGTGCAAGAACTGCAATGGCTGGCTGCGGCGGACCCGGCACAAACCGACACCACACTGATCGTGCACCCGCGCGTGCTGCAGGACTTCTTCGACTTCAATGATTTCCTGGGCGGAGCCGAAGACAGCTTGCTCGATCTGGGCCTGGAAGGGGTGCTGCAGATCGCCAGTTTTCATCCGCAGTATCAGTTTGCAGATGCTGCCGCAGACGACATCAGCAACTTCAGCAACCGCTCGCCCTACCCCACACTGCACCTGTTGCGCGAAGACAGCATCAGCCGCGCCGTGGCCGCGCTGCCCGAGGCGGAAATGATTTACGAACGCAACATCCGTACGCTGAAAAAGCTGGGTCGCCAGGGCTGGGATGAGTTGGGCGTGGATTAATGTAGCTT
>JANPAK010000174.1:0-4026 GCA_031429925.1 Variovorax sp. | reverse complement strand
ATCGTAGCAGCGGCTAGCCTGATAGCCGCTGCAAACTGACCCCCAATTTTCAATTTCAAACCCCCAAAAGAAAGTACCCATGAAACTCACCAACTTCCCCAGAGTGCGTATCACCCACGGCCCCACCCCACTTGAATTCATGCCACGCATGACTGAGGCGCTGGGCGGGCCTAACCTGTACATCAAGCGTGACGACTGCACGGGCTTGGGCTCAGGAGGCAACAAAACCCGCAAGCTTGAATTTTTAATGGCCGATGCCCGCCAGCACGGTGCAGACACCATCATCACGCAAGGCGCAACGCAATCGAACCACGCACGCCAGACGGTGGCCATTGCCGCCAAAATGGGCATGAAGTGCGAGATCTTGCTAGAAGACCGCACGGGCTCGAAAGTTGACAACTACAAACACTCTGGCAATGTGTTTTTAGACCATCTGTATGGTGCCCATGTGCAAGAGGTGCCTGGCGGCACCGATATGAACGCCGCCATGGCCAAGCTGGCCGATGAGCTGCGTGCCAAAGGCCAAAAGCCCTACGTCATCCCCGGCGGCGGCTCTAACCCGATTGGCGCTTTGGGGTATGTGGTGTGCGCCCTTGAGATGGTGGGTCAATTTAACAATCTTGGCCTGAATGTGAGCTGCATCACGCACGCCACGGGCAGCGCAGGCACGCAAGCGGGCCTGGTGGTGGGCCTCGAAGGCGCGCGTAGCCAGATCCCCGTGCTGGGTGTTGGAGTGCGTGCCGCCAAAGAAGCGCAAGAAACCAGCGTCTACAACCTGGCCGTTAAAACCGCTGAACTGCTGGGTGTGCCCGGCAGCGTCAGCCGCGAAAGCGTCATGGCCAACTGCGACTATGTGGGCGGTGGCTATGGCGTGCCCACACCCGGCATGATTGAAGCAGTCACGATGATGGCGCGGTTAGAGGGCATTTTGCTGGATCCGGTGTATTCAGGTAAAGGCATGGCCGGCCTGATTGATCTGTGCCGTAAAGGGCATTTCAAAAAGGGCGAGAACGTTGTGTTTTTGCATACCGGCGGCTCGGTCGCGCTGTACGGCTACATGGATGCTTTTAGCGGTTTGAAGCCGCTTTAAATGCAGGAATCGCATGATCGGCATATTGGGCGGCATGGGGCCACTGGCAACAGTTGATTTTTTCAACAAGGTACTGCTTGCTACGCCCGCCACAGGCGATGCAGACCATATACCCGTGCTGATTCAGTCCGACCCCCGCATCCCATCACGCCCGCCTGCCATTCTGAGTGGTGGGCGATCACCGCTGCCCGAACTGCTGGCCGGGCGAGACCGACTCATTGCCGCAGGCGCTACCGCGCTGGCCATGCCCTGCAACACGGCGCACTACTGGTACGCCGATTTGGTCAAAGGTTGCAGCGTTCCTTTCATCAGCATTGTGGAGGCCAGCATTGGCGAGCTTGGCGCCCTGGCCAAGCCGGGCGCGCGCATTGGCATCATCGCAACGCAAGCCACGTTGTCAGCACAGATTTTTGATGAGCCTCTTGAGCGCAGTGGCTATGCCATGCTATTGCCCAGCGCCACTGAAATGGCCACCTACGTCCTACCCGGCATTGAAGCAGTTAAGGCAGGACAGATCGCCCAAGCCGGGCGTTTGATTGAGCAAGCTGTAAACGGTCTGATCGAGCAAGGCGCAAGCGCGGTGATCCTGGCCTGTACCGAAACCCCGCTAGCACTTGACGCGATTGAGTCGCCTTGCCGCAGCAGATGCGTTGACACGACTGCCGCGCTAGCACGACACTGCGTCGCTTGGTGGCAGATGATGCAGTTGAAATCGCGTGAAGAGTTTTAATCAAGAACTGTCTCTCGATTTCTGCTTTATGAATGGTTCGTTCGATTTGCGACATTCGCCGCAATGATGCCCCACTTGGCCAGCGCTGCATCGTCGCTCAAGCGCGCATCGACCCATCTTGCTCCATCCGGCGTTTGCTCTTTTTTCCAAAAAGGTGCTTGAGTTTTGAGGTAATCCATCAAAAATTCACACGCTTGGAAGCTCTCGCCACGGTGCGCGGAAGTCACGGCTACCAGCACGATTTGATCAAGCGGTTTAAGAGGGCCAATGCGATGGATCACGCGGGCGGCATAGATGTCAAAGCGCTTGTGCGCCTCATCAATCATGCCTTCAATCGACTTTTCCGTCATGCCGGGGTAGTGCTCTAGCTCCAGCTCGCTCACATTCAAGCCATCATTGCGATCACGCACTGTGCCGATGAAGCTACATACCGCACCCACGCGCTTGTCAGCCGCCCGCAGTGCGGCAATCTCCGCGCCAACATCGAAGTCTTGCGTTTGAATCACAACACGCGCGGTCATGGCCTCAGCCCCCCGTCACAGGCGGGAAGAAAGCCACTTCGCAGCCTTCCACCAAAGCCGCGTCTTCTTCCGTCATGGTGTGATTGAGTGCAATACGCACTGAATTCCCGCGCGCCAACTCCTGCGCGAATGCGCCGCCGCGTGCGACCAATTCATCACGTAGCTCGGCCACAGAGGTTGCCGCCGTCGTCAGTTGTTCACCGCTCATGCCCAGAGCCTCACGCACCGAAGCAAAGTATTTGATGGAGATTTGAGGCATCACAGAAGCTCAGAGAAAGGAATGAAGCGCACCATATCACCTTTGGCGATCAACTGCCCAGCGGGTACATCCACGAGGCCATCGGCCCAAACGCATGAAGTCAGCACGCTGGAGTTTTGATTCGGGAAAAGATCGAGCCCACCGCTTGAGTTACGCCTTGCACGTAAAAATTCACGGCGTTTATCAGGTTTAGCCTGCGCAAAATCTGCGCGAAGTGCTATTGAATTGATAGTAGATAGATCACCACACTGCCCCTGTAAACGCGCCAGCAGTGGGCGGACGAGGAGCAGAAAAGTCACGAAGCTGGAAACAGGATTGCCCGGCAGGCCAACGAAATGCGCGAAGCCTTGGCCACTGCGATGGACCCGCCCATAGGCAAACGGTTTGCCCGGTTTCATGGAAATGCTCCACAGATCGAGGCTGCCGAGTTGCTGCACCGCAGGCTTGATGTGATCTTCCTCACCGACGCTCACGCCGCCGCTGGTCAAAATCAGATCGTGCAACTGCGCGGCTTCTTTCAGTGCTTTCAATGTGGCTTCGCGTTGATCGGGCACGATACCCAAATCCGTCACTTCGCACCCCGCACGCAGCAACATCGCGCGAAGGAAGAAGCGATTGGAGTTGTAAATCGCCCCCGGTTTCATATCGTGTGGCGACACCTCACCGGGCATCACCAATTCATCGCCAGTGGAGAACAGCGCAACCCGCGGTCGGCGGCTCACTTGCAGCGCATTGAGACCCAAACTAGCGGCCAGGCCAAGCGCAGCAGGTTCGAGAAGAACACCTTTTTGTAGCGCCACATATCCTTGTTTGACATCTTCGCCGCGTGAACGTACCCATTGACCATGTTTGGGCACAACATTGATGCGCACCCCGCCCTCGCATTCATTGACGGTTTCGCAGTCTTCCTGCATCACCACGCAATCTGCGCCTAAGGGCATTGGCGCACCGGTGAAGATTCGCGCCGCAGAAAGAGGCTCCAGCGCTTTGCCAAAATGCCCGGCAGCAATGCGCTGCGTCACTTGCAACACCACACCCGGCTCGCGCACATCGGAGCTTCGCAGGGCGTAGCCATCCATTTGGCTGTTGTCAAAACCGGGCACATCCAAGCTGCTCACCACATCTTGCGCCAACACCCGACGGTCTGCATCAAATGTAGAGACCGTCTCTATCTCACCCAAGGGCTGCACAGCACCCAGCAGCTCAATGAGGGCTTCATCCAGCGAGCGCAAGGGAGCGAATTTCGGTGCATTCATCGACGAATCAGCAGTAGCGACTGGCCACATACTCGAAGCGATCGCCCTGCTCGATCAACCATTGCGCCAAGGCATCAGCGTTGTTGACATCCAGCACCGGCCGCAGCGTTTTTCCTTCAAACACCTCGGGTGCGTCGGTCGCAATCGCTACGACAAAGTCATCTTCCTCG
>JANPAK010000173.1:0-7369 GCA_031429925.1 Variovorax sp. | reverse complement strand
ACGGCTTGATCATACCGCTACTAAATACATAGCAATCTGCGCATATTCCATGCCGGCTAAGTGCCAAAAAGGCTTAAAAATCAAAGCTTCATGGATTCGCTCAGTAACCCCGCGTATTCCTCGCGTGTGGCAATGCGGGGATTGGTTTTGTGGCAATGATCCACCATCGCGCCGTCGATGATTTTCTCGTAGAGATCGGTGCTGACGCCCATGTCGCTGAGGCCTTTGGGCAGGCCGAGGCGGTGCACCATGTCTTGCAAAGCGGGGATCACATCTGTGCCGGTGCTCAGGTTCATGGCTTGGGCCATGCGGTTCATGCGGTCTTCTTTTTGCACCGATTCTGCTGACGCGTTGTAGCGCACCACAGCCGGCAGGAACATCGCGTTGAGCGTGCCGTGGTGCAATCGGGGGTTGACGCCGCCCAAGCTGTGCGAGAGGCTGTGCACGCAGCCCAGGCCCTTTTGGAAGGCCATCGCGCCTTGCATGCTGGCGCTCATGAGGTGAAAACGGGCCTCTGCGTCTTGGCCATTTTTGGTGGCACGCTCGATGTGGGCCCAGCCTCGGCGCAGGCCGTCCAGAGCAATGCCATCAGCCGGCGGGTTGAAGCTGGGAGCTAAGAAGGTTTCGATGCAATGGGCGATGGCGTCCATGCCGGTGGCGGCGGTCAGGCCAGCGGGCAGGCCGAGGGTGAGCTGGGGGTCGCAAATTGCGGCTTTGGGCACAAGGTGCCAGCTGTGGAAACCCAGCTTGCGGCCGTCTTCGACGATGAGAATGGCCCCGCGAGCCACTTCCGAGCCGGTGCCACTGGTGGTGGGCACGGCGATGATGGGGGCGATCTCGGGCGAGATGCGCGGCGAGCCACCTTCGATGGTGGCGTAGGTTTTGAGCACCCCACCTTGCGGCGTGAGGATGGCGATGCCTTTGGCGCAATCAATCGCTGAGCCGCCGCCCACGGCAATCAAACCGTCGCATTGCCCTGCGCGATAGGCGAGCAAGCCCGCCTGCACGGCGGCTTCGGTCGGGTTGCTCGGCACATCGTCAAAGATGGCGGCAGGCTGTGCGCCCAGCGCGGCAATCGCTTTGTCCACGATGCCTGCGGCGCGCACGCCTTTGTCTGTGACGATCATGGGGCGGCGGATGCCCACCCGCTCGCATTCGGCCTTGAGGGTGGAAATCGCGCCGTGATCAAACTGGATATGGGTGACGTAGTAGATATAAGCCATGTGGCAGGTCTCCAATAGTTCTGTACGATAGAGCGACTGTACAACGAGGAGCAATTCATGCGTTTTCCACACACACTTTCTGCTGTCGCGCTCGCGCTGATGGTCTTGGCACCTGCCGCGCAGGCCTGCATGTCGGACGAGCAGGTCGTAGCGCTGCTGGCCAGCTACACCGCCAAAACCCCAGCGGCTAATCCAGAAGGCTTGACTGATGAGGCGGGTGCCTGCAGCCGCGGCAAGCTCACAACATTGATGGAAAAGAGTGGGGCAAAGCTGATCGGCTACAAAGCGGGCCTGACCAATCCCGCCGTGCAAAAGCGCTTCAACACCGATCGCCCGGTGTGGGGCAAGCTGTATGAAAACATGCTGCTCAAGGATGACGCAACGGTCGATGCGGCCTTTGGCGCACGCGCTTTGTATGAGGCGGACATGCTGGTGCGCGTCAGCAGCGAGGCGATCAACGCCGCTAAAACGCCGATGGATGTGCTCAATGCGATTGACCAAATCATTCCGTTTATTGAGCTGCCAGATTTGGTCGTGCAAGCGCCGCCGCGCATGAATGGTGCGGCGATTACCGCGATCAATGTGGGTGCGCGCCTGGGCGTGCTGGGTCAACCGATTGCGGCGCCCGTCGCGCGAGCAGAAAAGCACCAAATGCTCGATGCGCTGCGCGATATGCAGGTGACGATGACCGATGCCACGGGGGCCAACTTAGGCGGCGGCAAAGGCTCGGACATTTTGGAGCATCCACTCAACGCCGTGGTGTGGCTTGCTCAAGCCTTGGCCAAAGAAGGGCAGAGCTTGAAGGTGGGGCAGTTGATCAGCCTCGGCTCGTTTTCTGCGCTCTTGCCAACCAAAGCAGGCCTGAGCGTACGGGTGAACTACGCGGGTCTGCCAGGCGCCAAGCCCGTGACCGTGAGCTTCCGATAGACGCCATTTTGCAAGCCGCAGTTTTAACTCCCATCATGCGCGGCGTGCTCGAGCGCATGGGTCGGATTCAGTCCAAGCCGGATTACGTGCCGATGCATCGCCTGCCTCAGGCGCAGGCGCGTGAACTTTATGCGCTAGGGGCGGATGTGCTGGAAGTGCAAGCTGCGGTGCTTGCGCGCGTGCTCGATCTGGGCATGATCAACCGCCATGGTCAGACGCTGGCGCTGCGCTTTTATGCGCCTTCGCAAGATCGTGATTTGCCGGTGTTACTGTTTTTTCATGGCGGTGGGTTCACGATTGGTGGCATTCAAACGCACGACATCCTGTGTCGCGAGCTGGCGAGTCGCTCGGGTTGCGCGGTGCTTTCGCTGGACTATCGGCTGGCGCCGGAGCATCCGTTTCCGGCGGCGTTTGATGACGCTTGGGACGCGCTGCATTGGCTGCGGGCTGAGGGCGCGGCGCTGGGCGTGGACGTGTCGCGTATCGCTGTCGGCGGCGATAGTGCGGGGGGCACGATCGCGGCGAGCTTGGCTCATCTTGCTCGGGATGCAGGCATTCATGTGGCGCTGCAATTGCTGATTTATCCCGGCACTTCGGGTGGCGCAGACGCAAAACGCTTTGCCTCGCACGGGCATTACGGGCAAGGCCATATCCTTGAAACCGAGCACATTCACTACTTTTTTAATAGCACCTTGCGCAATGAGCACGACGGCCACTGGCTGTTTTCGCCCTTAAATGCACCTCGTTTTGAGGCTTTGGCCCCTTGCTGGATGGCGCTGGCCGAGTGCGACCCGCTGTTTGACGAAGGTCTGGTCTATGCCGATGCGCTGCGCGTCGCGGGTGTGACTGTGGATTTGGAAATTTATCGCGGCGTGACCCACGAATTCATCAAAATGGGACGTGTCGTTCCCGAAGCGCGGCAGTTTCACCAAGATGCCGCCGCCGCGTTGGCGCAAGCCCTACAACCTAGACTCTCAAGCTCATCATGAAACGAAGCGATTTCCGATTTTTTCACCGTCTGCGCGTGCGCTGGGCGGAAGTGGACATGCAAAAGATCGTGTTTAACGGCCACTATTTGATGTACCTTGACACTGCAGTGGCTGACTATTGGCGTGCCCTGGCATTGCCGTATGAGGAGGCGATGCACCAATTGGGCGGCGATCTCTACGTGAAGAAAGCCACGCTTGAATACAACGCTTCCGCGCGCTATGACGACACCTTGGATGTTGGGATGCGCTGCGCAAAAATCGGCAATTCCTCGATGCTGTTTGAGGCAGGTATTTTTCATGGCGAGAAGCTCTTGGTCAGTGGCGAGCTGCTTTACGTGTATGCGGATCCGTCGACACAAACTTCGCGCCGCGTGCCGGACAAGCTGCGCGACCTGCTCGAAGGCTTTGAAAAAGGCCAAGCGATGACGCGCGTGCAGGTGGGCACTTGGCAAGAGCTGGAGCGCGATGCGGCAGCCGTTCGCACCGAGGTTTTCGTCGAAGAGCAAGGCATTGCGCGAGAAGACGAATGGGATGAAGCCGACAAAACGGCAGTCCATGCGGTGGTCTACAACGGGATGGACATGCCACTGGCCACGGGGCGCTTGCTGGTTGCTGCCCCGAGCGTTGGGAAGATCGGGCGCATGGCATCCAAAAGGGTGCTGCGCGGCAGCCAGCTGGGCCGGCAAGTTCTGAACGCACTGACCGCCAAGGCCAAAGAGCGCGGTGATCGCGAGGTATTGCTCCACGCCCAGCGCAGCGCGGCTGGCTTCTATGCCAAATCAGGCTTTGTCGAACGTGGCGATCCGTTTGATGAAGTGGGCATCGCGCACATTGAAATGTTTAAACCTCTCTAAGACTCATTCATGAAAATCACGGAACAACTCAGCAGCCCTCAAGTCTCTACCCGTATTGCCAGCCCGGAAAGCGTTGATCAAGCGATCCTCAGCCGCTATTCCAACCGTGCTTTCCTGTCCAAAGCGGTAGAAAGAGAAAAGATCGAACACATTCTGCAAATCGCAGCTCGCGCTCCAAGCGGCACCAACACCCAGCCTTGGAAGGTGTATGTGCTGCAAGGCGAAAAGCGCGACGAGCTCGTCAGTCAAGTCTGCGCGGCCCATGACGCGATCGCAGCGAATCCTGAGCTGGCCAAGGAATACAGCGAGAGCTATGACTATTACCCCGAAAAATGGGTGTCGCCGTATGTTGACCGCCGACGCGAATGCGGCTTCGGTCTGTATGGCGTCTTGGGCATTGCTAAGGGCGACAAAGCGGCCATGCATGCGCAGCAGCAGCGCAATTTCAAGCTGTTTGATGCTCCCGTGGGCTTCATGTTTACGATTGACAAAGTCATGGGCCGAGGCAGCTTGCTTGACTTTGGCATGTTTTTGCAAAGCCTCATGGTGGCTGCTCGCGCCCAAGGACTGCATACCTGCCCGCAGGCGGCTTGGAATGGGTTTTCTAAGATCATCTTGCCGCTGGTGGGCGCCCAAGAGAATGAAATGCTGGTTTGCGGGATGAGCCTAGGCTATGCCGATGAAACGGCTTTGGTCAATACCTTTGCCACCACGCGGGTGGACGCGAAAGACTTCACCGTTTGGTGTTGAAGCGCTGGCCGCTTTAGCGCGAGAGCGGGCTAGGTCGCGAGTTCATACCCTTGCTGAGCAGGCCTTCAAATTGAATATTGATGCTGCGAAGGTGCGCGGACGCCACGCGCTCGCCGTGAAGTGATGAAAGTGCGCCCATCCATTCGCTGCGCAGGTACCAGATCGCCTCAATATCGCCTGCAAACATCAGCTTGCGACGTATCGTCGGAAAGGCAGTCGCACCGCTTTCGCCCAAGATGGCGAGCATGCTCTGGCGAATCTCTTCAGTGCGGTCAATCATCTCGGACTCAGATGGCGCGGGTGCCAATGAGCCCACGGCTCCCCAAAATGACGACGATGCAGTTTTTAACCAACTCATGATGCGAAAAGAGGAAAGTTCATACCTTCTAAGATTGACCAACTAGCAAATGCACTAATTGGGCTTACAGGCTGAAGATAGGCTTTTTTGTTAGATCAGGCAAGTTGTTTTGTAATTTCAATCTCTGAAATTGCGAAATAACAACATAAAAATCATAGACTTGTCTTGATTTTGTAATGTGATACATGAATCTAAAGTCGTTGCCTTTGGAAACAATTGGCGTCCACTTGTAAGGTGGCAGGTTGCGCATGCTGGATCACGCTGAGATCACTGCTCCCACAGTTTGTTCCGTGGGCAATCTAACAAAAGCGCTTGCAACTGAAGCTGCAACAGCATAGATAATGCAAAAAACACTGAAATGCTGCTCAGGAGATAGGTTATGCGTTGGATCAAGAATATTGCGGGCGTTGTGCTGGCAACGTTGGCTTTTGTTGTGGTCGCCACATTGGCATACTTTTGGCGCAGCTTGCCTCAACTCTCCGGCAATCTGTCGGCGCCCGGCTTGCAGCAAGCAGTTCAAATTAAGCGCGACGGGGCTGATGTCACCCATATCTTGGCGCAAACCGACACTGATGTCGCTTTTGCCCTGGGCTACACACACGCCCAGGAGCGAAGCTGGCAACTGGAGACCAACCGGCGCCTGATGCATGGGCTGCTGAGCGAAGCGTTTGGCGCGGCCGCGCTTGAGACCGATCAGCTGATGCGCAGCTTGGGCATCATCCGCACCGCGCAAAAGCAGTTTGAGCAGTTGCCCTCGGATGCCAAAGCCGTGTTGGAGGCCTATGCCAAGGGCGTAAACAGCTTTCATGCCAGCTCTTCGCAAGCGCTGCCACCAGAGTTCCATATCCTAGGCGTCAGGCCGGGACCATGGACTGTTGCCGACAGCGTGGGCTGGGGTTTGATCATGGCACTGGATCTGGGCGGCAATTGGGGCACCGAGTTTGCGCGCTTGTCTGCTGCGCAAAGAGTCGCCACGCCGCAGCTTTGGCAGCTTTTCCCGCCCTACCAAGGCGAGCAGCCTGCCTCCAAAACCGATTTCGCAGCGCTGTATCGTGAGCTTGGCGTGTATCCAGCCAGCACGCCAGTTGCTACAAAAACAGCAGCATTCCGCGCAGATTCTGCGAGGGCTGACGGCCTATTTGACGCAAAAAATGGGCTTCTCTCAGCGTTCCAAGCGGCTCCCGCTGATTTGGCCAACTTTTCCCGTGATGCGGGCAATATCGAAGGCAAGGGCAGTAACAACTGGGTCGTCGGAGGCAGCCGCAGCGCAAGTGGCAAACCCTTGTTGGCGAATGATCCGCATTTAGGCTTGGGCGCGCCGGCGATTTGGTACTTTGTGCGTCTGCAATCCAAGGCCTCGGGTCTGGACGTGATTGGCGCGAGCCTGCCGGGCCTGCCATCGGTCGTTCTGGGCCGAAATGCCCATGTCGCCTGGGGATTCACCAATACGGGGCCCGATGTGCAAGATCTGTATCTTGAGAAGATCAACCCCGCCAACGCCAATCAATATCAAGCGCCGGATGGGTGGAAGGACTTTGAAACTCGTACACAAAGCATCCCGGTCAAGGGGCAGACGGCGGTGAGCTACACCTTCCGCGCCACGCGCCATGGCCCCGTGATCAGCGATGCACAAGCCCAGTATGACGATGTGTTGGATAAAAAGCGCTACGCGGTGTCGCTGCGTTGGAGCGCTTTGGATCTGGACAACCGTACCATTGTCGCGGGCTGGAATGCCCAAAAGGCTAAAACCGTGGCCGAGTTGCTTGCGGCTTACGCGGACTATCAATCGCCGATGCAAAACGTCGTGGCGGCCGACACGGCGGGCAACATTGCCTACAAAGCGATTGGGAAATTCCCGCTGAGAAAGCCAGACAACGATATTCGCGGCATTGCGCCAGCACCCGGTTGGGAAGCTAAATACGACTGGGCCGGCTACGCGGCATACGCAGACAATCCCGCAGATGATGGCAAAAAAGGCTGGGTATCGACTGCCAATCAGCGCATTCATGGCCCAGATTACCCGCTTTTCATGGGGCAAGACTGGGCTACCCCGGATCGGTTCGACCGGATTGAAAGTCTGCTCGCCGCCGCAGCTAAGCACGATATGGCGAGCATGCAACGCATGCATGCGGATACGGTCTCCTTGCCCACGCAGCGCCTGCTGCCGGTGCTGCAAAAGAGCGCCTCGACGCACGCGCTGGCTGCAGCAGCGCAGGAGCAGCTTAAAGGCTTTGACGGAAACATGGCAGCGGCCAGCGCCGCGCCGCT
>JANPAK010000172.1:0-11631 GCA_031429925.1 Variovorax sp. | reverse complement strand
ATGACGCGCGAGCAGCTGCTCACGGACCCCGAGCAAGCCGCAGATTTCGTCAAGCGCACCCAGCTTGACGCTTTAGCCATTGCAATTGGCACCAGCCACGGTGCGTATAAGTTCACGCGCAAGCCCACAGGCGACATCCTCGCGATTGAGCGCATCAAAGAAATCAACCGCCGCCTGCCCAACACGCACCTCGTGATGCACGGCTCATCTTCGGTGCCGCAAGATTTGCTCGCGCAGATCAATGCCTACGGCGGCAAGATGAAAGAAACCTACGGCGTGCCGGTGGAAGAGATTCAAAAAGCCATTCGGTTCGGAGTTCGCAAAATCAACATCGATACCGACATCCGTTTAGCCATGACAGGCGCAGTGCGTCAGTTCCTCGCTGAAAATCCCGATAAGTTTGACGCGCGTGAATGGCTCAAGCCCGCCCGCGCCGCCGCCCAAGCCATTTGCAAGCAACGCTACATCGAATTCGGCTGCTCTGGGCAGGCCAGCAAGATCAAAGGCGAGACGCTGCAAGTGGTGGCAGCAAAGTACGCCAGTGGCGATTTGGCACAAGTCGTGCACTGAGCTGCTGTATACCGCGTCGCTCAGGAAGGACGCGATAATTCAAGGCCCGTTGGCAATATTGCAGCGGGCTTTTTTGTTTCGACAACCCATGAGTATTGCCGTTCACACCTCCAGCATTTTTAGCCTGCCTTTGCTCGCGCGAGGCAAGGTACGCGACAACTACGCCGTGGGCAACGATCGCATCCTGATGGTGGCTTCTGACCGCCTTTCGGCGTTTGACGTGATCATGGGCGAGCCCATTCCGGGCAAGGGCGTTCTTCTCACCCAGATGGCGCTGTTTTGGTTTGGCAAACTCGGCCGCATTTGCCCCAACCATCTCACCGGGGATGATCCTCTGAGCGTGGTCACCGAAGCCGAGAAGCCGCAAGTGCAAGGCCGCTCGATGCTCGTCAAGCGCCTGCAACCGGTCATGATCGAAGCCGTGGTGCGCGGCTATTTGGCTGGCAGCGGCTGGGCTGAGTATCAAAGCAGCCAATCGGTCTGCGGCGTGAAGCTGCCACCGGGTCTACGAAACGCAAGCAAGCTGCCTAGGCCCATTTTCACGCCGGCGGCGAAGGCGGCCGCAGGTGAGCACGATGAGAACATCTCTTTTGAGGCTGCAGCTGCCATGGTCGGTGGTGATCTTGCCGAAAAAATCAGAGCGACCAGTCTTGCTTTGTACGAGGCTGCTGCCGATTTTGCATTGACCAAGGGCATTATCATTGCCGATACCAAGTTTGAGTTTGGATTGGATGCCGATGGGCAGCTCGTGTTGATGGATGAGGTGCTCACGCCCGATAGTTCTCGCTTCTGGCCCGCCGAGACATACGAAGAGGCCTTCCAAGCTGGCAAGAATCCACCGAGCTATGACAAGCAGTTTGTGCGCGATTGGCTTGAAGCCGCCGAAGTCAATGGTCAGCGTTGGGATAAGCAAGCACCGGCACCCGCTTTACCAGCATCGGTGGTGCAAAAAACCGTTCAGCGCTACCAACACGCGTTAGACTGCCTCAGGTAAGTGAGCGCCTTTTAGGGCGTTTTACGAACTAACGCACCACGTTCGGTTTGCTGGTCATCGCGATATTCACCCTGCCAGCGATCCCCGGTCGCCCAGGTGAGGGTACCTTGCCCATGCTTGAAACCCGCTTGCCAAAGTCCGACATATTGATCGCCATTTGTCCACTTGTACTGGCCATTACCATGATGCTTACCATCTAAAAAATTGCCCGCATAGGTATCGCCAGTGCTGTAGGTCATGGTGCCCCGTCCTTGGGGAATCCCGTTGACCACGGTACCTTCATAGACATTGCCATTCGCAAAGCTTAGGCGGCCCTCGCCTTGCGGCACATCGCCTTGCCATTGGCCGTCGTAGCGTTGGCCATTTTTCCAAGCATAGACGCCTGCGCCTTGCGCCTTGCCGCGCTCAAAGCTGCCTTCGTAGCGGTCGCCGCTGGCGTAGCTCATCCGACCCCGTCCGTTCGGTAGCCCTTGGCTAACGGAACCCTCGTAAACGTCTCCATTGGCAAACTTGAGGGTGCCTTGCCCCACGGGCGCGTCCGCAACCCAGTCGCCTCGGTAGCTCTGTCCATTGGCCCAGATCATTTCGCCTGCGCCCACTCTCTCACCGCGAGTAAGACGGCCTTTGTAAACATCGCCGTTATCCCAACGCATCTCGCCCTCGCCGCTCAGCGAACGTGTGGGCCCCTCTTGGATATATCGACCCACAAATCGCGCCCCCTGCATGACGAGCGTGCCGTTCTGAAAAACTGCGGCGGCGGCCACAGCCGGCGCTGTCACCACAGGCGGCGTCACGGCGGCCGGCTTGTCGGGCGCTTTAATCACGGCCGGAGCGGCGTTATTGCCGCTTGCCACAGCCTGCAAGGAGGCAGAGGCAGCGGCCACCGGCCGCTGGTTGACGGCCGCTGGTGCAGTCGATGCAGTCGGGGCCTGCGGCACAGGCGAGGCAGGAGGGGTGGTTTGCGCGCTGGCTGGCTGCAGCAAGCGCTGCTGCCGCGAAGCCATTGCCGCAAATCTTCCGCTGGGGTAACGGCTGAGATAGTCAGTGAAGTCGCGCACGTCTTTGCTCTCGCGGACCAAATTCCAGTACTCTTGCTCGGCCTCCTCGGCTGTCTGCAAGCGCGGCGCGCGCTGTTCTGTAGCGGCAGCGGTAGCAGGAGCGGGTATGGCAGGGGCGGGAATCGCGGCTATGGCGTTTGCGCCTGGCCGCACTTGGGCCGGGAAAAAATAAAAGTTACCACGAGTTTCGTCCACGATAGCTGGCCGTTGTTGGGCACCTGATCTCTTGGCGCGATCCTCCACTCGCTCGCGTACATCTTGCAAAGCGACGCGCAAATCTGCGCCAGGCACCCGGATTGCTCGGACAAACTCAAACGTGAAGAGCCCGTTTTCAGTCGTCAAGCCGGGCACAGAGTCCATCGCCTTTTGACCCCGGCTGGCAGACATGATGATCGCAGCGCCATCGGCAGCCTCAATCGTGGGTAGGCCGCGGGCACCACCTACCGTGCGTGTGCCTCGAGGCGGAAAGGGATTGTCACGACAGGCATCAATGATGAGCAACGCTAATCGCGCATCTTTGAACGCATCCTGAATCTTGGACAAGGCAACAGCCTCGCGCAACACCTGTCCATCAGATTCGGCCACGATATCCACCGGCAGCAGCACGGGCTCAGAGCCAATCTGTACGCCGTGACCGGCGAAGAAGAAAACGACTTCATCGCCTTTTCCAATGCGGGCCTGAAAGGTCTCAATGGCTCTCCACATACGGCGCAGATCGAGATCATTGACCTCCGTCACGTCAAAAGAAGCTTCGCGCAGCGCAGAAGCCATTAAGCGTGCATCATTTCGTGCATTTTTTAGCACGCTAACCGAGAGGTAATTGTCGTTGCCTATCACCAAGGCCAAGCGCTTATTTGCCAGCGCAGCGGGGCACAGCCACAGCACAGCTAGCGCAAACACGATCGCGCGTATGCCCGTCAAGCTCCTGCTTGTAACTCTGCTGGTTGTCATTCGCTACTCACACTTTGACTGCGTAGTGTAACCGTCCGTGTCATAAGTATATATCTAGGCGCTTGGTGTGGGTAGGCATGACATACCCGGCATCGCAGGCAGCGGCGCTCAACACATGGCCTCTATACGCCCTTCGTTTTGAGCATTTCGCTATTTCACTAGGCACATCACTGCGCACCACGTTCAACAACTGATGGTGTGACCGGGGTTGGCATGTTCGCCGTCGGGGGCTGCAGATACTGACCGGATGTCACACCCATCGACACATAGATACTGGTTACAGCCTCTATGCCGATGTCTGCCGGCTCGACCCAGTCTGGTGGCACATACAGCAAGCCGCCGCCGACCGGGACGGGCGCTGTGGGCACGAGAACGGCAAGATAGGGTTGGCCGCCGATCAGTACCGCTTGAGGCGTGGAAAGAAACCCCAGCACAACGGTGCCTCGCTTGCTCATTGGTTGCACTACCTCGCCTGAGGCTCCTGACGGTTTGCCGCCGAAATGCAGCCAGACGGGTGACATGGATTTGAGATCATCGCCTTCCTTACGGGCAAACAGTGCAACCAACTTTTGCGCGACATCGTAGATGGTACGAACCACCGGGATGCGTTGGACCAACGCCTCAAACAATTTGGCTGCGCCTTTCTGAAATCCGCGCTCGACCAGTAGCCCTAGACCGTAAACCAACACCAGCACAAGAAGCAAGCCCAGCAGATAGCCCACCAGCTCCGACTCGGTCACCCCTAGGCCAATGCCGGTCAAAAGTTGGCCCACCGCACTGCCGGGACCCAGCCAAGCAGAGAGGAAGCGTACCGTCCACGCGAGCAGCAGCACAGTTGCTGCCAGGGGCAGCAGAGCGAGTACGCCGGCCAGCAACGTACGCAGGGGATGCTTGAACTCTATTTTCATGCCCGAGAGCATAGCGGAGACGATTGACCCTAGGGTTTCAATAGCCCCGAGCGTATGCCTCTAAACCAAAGCCAATCACCTGCATCACTTGCTCACCCACGTCTTGCGCCATCTCTTGCTGGGCTTGAGTGACGGCGGATTGAAAGGCCGTGAGCCATTGCAGGCCGGTCGGCGTGAAGTGAACGATGCGCGCGCGGTTGTCGCGGCTATCCGCTGCGCGCCTGACCAAGCCCCACGCCTCGCATTCGTTGATGAGCGTGGCCATCGCCTGCTTGCTCATGCCAGCAGCCTTGGCTAAGTCGGTCTGGCGGCTACCTTGAGTTTCAAGATGCCGGGTGATGTGAATGATCGCCGCACTCACTTTGCCACGCGCGAGTAAGTTCGACAACTGCAATGGCGTGTCTTCTCCATGGGCCATCAGTGTTTGCACGCGCGCGTCGAATCGGCGCAACGATTCACTCAACAACCGGCCTATGTGGCTGGAGCGCCACTCCTCAGCATGACGCAAGGTCGTCATAACGACTTGAAAGTGCGGGTTTTCATCACGATATTATAGTCAATTAAACTGACTATAATTTCTATTGATTCATTTTCACTCATCCCGTACATTACTGTTTAAGACAACAGCCTGTACATCAATACAAATTTGTATTTGTCTGTTGGAGCAAACACTCACTTATCTCTTACATAAGGAAAAACATCATGGATGCACAAGTTAAAGGCAGCAAAATTGAGGCAGCAAGCAATGAAAAGGCCAAGGCTCTACAAGCTGCCCTAGCTCAGATCGAGAAGCAATTTGGCAAGGGCTCGATCATGCGCCTGGGTGAGGGCGAGGTGATCGAAGACATCCAGGTCGTGTCGACCGGCTCGCTCGGCTTAGATATCGCACTCGGCGTAGGTGGTCTGCCGCGTGGTCGAGTGGTCGAGATTTATGGCCCAGAAAGCTCGGGCAAAACCACGCTCACACTGCAAGTTGTGTCGGAAATGCAAAAGCTGGGTGGCACCTGTGCGTTCATAGATGCGGAGCATGCACTTGATATCCAATACGCTCAAAACCTCGGCGTGAACTTGCAAGACCTGCTCATTTCCCAGCCTGATACTGGCGAACAGGCATTGGAGATCGTGGACAGCTTGGTGCGCTCGGGCGCAGTGGACTTAATCGTGATTGATTCGGTAGCCGCACTGACCCCGAAGGCTGAGCTAGAGGGCGAAATGGGTGATTCCCTGCCGGGATTACAAGCCCGCCTGATGAGCCAAGCGCTGCGCAAGCTCACGGCCACGATCAAGAAAAGCAATTGCATGGTGATTTTCATCAACCAGATCCGCATGAAAATCGGCGTGATGTTCGGCAGCCCCGAAACCACTACCGGCGGTAATGCACTGAAGTTTTATGCATCCGTAAGATTGGATATTCGCCGCACAGGGACGATCAAGAAGGGTGACGTGGCTATTGGCAATGAGACTAAAGTCAAGGTAGTGAAAAACAAAGTTGCGCCGCCGTTCAAAGAAGCACACTTTGACATCATGTTTGGCGAGGGTATTTCGCGGCTTGGCGAGATCATTGACTTGGGGGTGGAGGCGCGCGTCATTGAAAAGAGTGGCGCTTGGTATGCCTACGGCGGTGAAAAAATCGGTCAAGGGCGTGACAACACGCGTGAATTCCTCAAAGAAAACCGTGCTCTGGCGTTTGAGATTGAAAATAAAATCCGTGAGTCCTTGAGCATTGCTTTGTTGCCCGCGGATGTGGCTGAGTCCTAAAGTCAAAACCGGATGTTGGTTATCCAACAGAATATCTCGCTCAAAGGTCGCGCCTTAAAGGCGCTGGCCGGGCGAGAACATTCCAGAGCAGAATTGGAGCGCAAACTGGCTGTGTTTGAGGAAACCCCTGGGCAGCTAGGCAAGATCTTAGACGAGCTCCAAGCCAAGGGTTTCCTCAGCGATCAACGCGCCGCCAATGCGCTCGCTCATCGGCGCGGGCAAAAGCTCGGTACGGCTCGCATCGTGCAAGAGATGAAAGCCCGCGGCATCGAGCCAGAAGCCGTCGCCGAGGCGGCTCAACAACTGAAGGCCACGGAGACCGAACGAGCGCATGCGGTGTGGCGCAAGAAGTTTGGCCAAACGGCCACAGACGCTAACGAGCGGGCCAAGCAAATGCGGTTCTTGGCTTCGCGTGGGTTTTCTGCTGAAGTTATCCGCAAAGTGATTTCGGGCGCAGACGATTTTGACTCGTGCGCATCGCCATGAGCACCGCAATCTGGTTCCTATTGACACTGGCAATACTGGTGTTTTGGGCGCTGGGCGCTTACAACCGAATCATTCGACTGCGCGGGGTCGTCAGTTCCGCGCTACAGGCTCTGCTGACGCAATGGCAAATGCAAGCCCAAACTGTAGACGCTCGCCTCGAGCAGTACTCCGCCGGCCAAGAGACGGAATCGCAATGGGCCATGCTTGATGAAGGCGCTCTACGCTGGCGCCCCTTGACTTTGGCAGGTCGCCAGTTTTTGGCTTGCATCAGCGTGTTGCAGCAACAAGCGCAAACGTTAACTTCTGCGGACGACGTCGCCGCAGTCTGGGCTGCGCACAATATATTTGAATCAAGTTGGCAACGCTTGCTGGCCGAGCAGGACGATTTGGCGGGGACACCGATACCGCCCGATTTGCAGATGGCATGGACGCAACACGAACCAAGTATCAACGATCGACGCAATGCCTATAACGCGTCTGTGCTGGCTTACCATCAGGCCATCGAGCAGTTTCCGGCCTCATTGGTCGCATGGGTATTTGCTTTTCGCCCGACGGGGCAATTGGTCTGATATTGGCCCTTGCATGAGCTCATCACTGAAATATCGTAGAAACGAGCATGACTGTGTGACGCTGACATGATAATCTGACGGTTCAGCCTCACCTTAGGAGCCCGTCTTGAAACCCCTGTCTGTTCTATCTGCGGCAATGCTGTTTACTGGCATGCTGCTTTCCCATGGCGCCAACGCGCAAAACGCCCAAGTTCTAAATCTGCGAAGCCTCGCTGCCACCTGCGCGAATTGCCATGGCACCAACGGCAAAGCACAAGACGGCTCCGCCGTTGTTAGCTTAGCTGGAATGCCCAAGGACTACATCGTCAAGCAAATGAAGGATTTTCAGTCCGGCGCTCGGCCCGCAACGATCATGCACCAGCTTGCCAAGGGCTACTCTGATGCGCAGATTGAGCAAATCGCCACCTATTTTGCTGCTCAGAAAAAGTAAAGGAGTGCCCACATGATTGCCCGCAGAAATTTTCTCCAATCCTCCGCTGCTTTGTCCATGTTGGGCTTGGCCGGTTGCGCCAGCACACCCAACGAGCAAGCCATCCCTGCGAAGGCACGGGTCGTCGTGGTTGGTGGCGGCTACGGCGGCGCTACCGCCGCTAAGTATGTGCGCTTGCTCTCAGACTACAAAATCGATGTGGTTTTAATTGAGCCCAACGACGCCTTCGTTTCGTGCCCGATCTCCAACCTCGTTATCGGCGGCAGCAAGCAGATCAAAGATGTCACCACGGGTTATGGCGGTCTGTCAAAGAACCACGGGGTAACGATGGTCAAAGACTTGGTCACGGATATCGATCCCACTCGTCGGGTCGTGACGCTGGCTCGCGGTGCGCAAATCGGGTATGACAAACTGATTGTGTCGCCAGGTATCGATTTATTGTTGGGCACGATTCAAGGTTTGCGGGAAGCCGGCGACGCTGGGCAAATCTTGCAGGCTTGGAAGGCGGGCGCTGAGACCGTCGCTTTGCGCAAGCAGCTAATGGATATGCCCGACGGTGGCACCTATGCAATCACCATTCCGGTTGCGCCATATCGTTGCCCGCCCGGCCCCTATGAGCGCGCTTGCCAAGTCGCTTGGTATTTCAAGCAAGCCAAGCCGCGTTCGAAAGTCTTGATTTTGGATGGCAACCCCGACGTCACTTCTAAAGCGGCGCTGTTCAAGAAGGTCTGGGCGGAGCAGTACCGCGGCATCATTGAGTACCGCGGCAATCACAACGTGACATCCGTTGACGGCAAGGCCGGAATCATCAAATTTGATGTGCAAGATGACGTGAAGGCGCAAGTGCTCAACGTGTTGCCCGCCATGCGGGCTGGGCGCATCGCGGTGCAAGCCGGATTGAACAACCAAGCCAATGGCCGCTGGTGCGGTGTGAACTACCAAAACTTTGAATCCACAGCTGCGAAGAACATCCACGTATTAGGCGACGCAATTCAGATTGCACCGGCGATGCCCAAAAGCGGTCACATGGCCAACAGCCATGCCAAAGTCGCAGCCGCGGCGATCGTTGCCGAGCTCTCTGGATGGGAAATCAATGCCAACCCGATGCTCACCAACACCTGTTACAGCTTTGTGGACGACAAAAATGTCGTTCATGTGGCCAGCGTGCATGAATATGTTGCTGCCGAAAAAACCTTCAAGACCGTCGCGGGTTCGGGTGGGGTGTCGGCGATTGATCTCAAACCCGATGTGACGCAACTTGAAGGCGTGTACGCGATGAATTGGGCGCAAAACATCTGGGCGGATACACTCGTCTGATCTTGACGCAATCCCCTCCTCGTAAAACAGCCGTGCGGGTGGTGAAAGCCACCCGCCCTTCTTTGCCGAAAGCAATTGTTCGGCAAATCCAACCGCCCAAAGGCCAGGCCGCATCCAGCAGTTTGGCCCGTCAATTGCAACAAGTTGCTAGCTTTTTAATAGCACTTCGCGCAGGTAGCTCATGGTCCACCGCTCAATTTGACATTGAAAATGCAGAGCGCGCAGGCATCCAAGCCATCACATTTGCTGTCATGCGCCATCTGGGGCAGGCTCACGCTCTGCGTGTCGCGCTCGCACCCAAAAAGCCACCGCCAGCGGCTGACGCCTTGCTCACAGCCGCCCTCGCGCTGATCTGCGCACAAAGTGCTGATGACCCCCCGCCTGGCGCCGTCTACGCGGATCACGTCATCGTTAGTCAGGCAGTTGAGGCCATCAAGCTGCAGCCGAACCTGGCCGCTCAATCAAGTTTCATTAACGCCTGCTTGCGCCGTTTCCTGCGTGAGCGCGCGCCCCTGCTGGCGAGCCTGCGGGGCAACTTGGAAGCTCAATTCAATCACCCCCTTTGGTGGATCAGGCAGGTACAGCGTGAGTGGCCCAATGATTGGCAGCACCTGCTCCTAGGCGATCGCCGCAGTGCGCCGTTGACCCTGCGCGTCAATGAGCAAAACTGCACTGTTGCTCAAATGGCGTCTGCGCTGGAAGCAACGCACTTCATCGCGAATACTTCGCTTCATCGCGTTGCATCGTCTGGGTTGCAACTTTCACGCAGCTTGCCCGTCTCACAGCTGCCCGGTTACGCTGAGGGATGGTTTTCTGTCCAAGATGCCGCGGCGCAATTGGCGGCGCCTTTGCTACTCAATGCCCTCACGAGCGGTGCCCGCCACCATCAGCCTTTACGAATCCTGGATGCGTGTGCCGCACCAGGGGGAAAAACCTCGCACCTGCTGGAATTGGCGGCGCGCCGCAACACCCCGCTTGAAGTGATTGCCCTCGATGTGGACCCACAGCGCTGTGTGCGCATTGAAGAAAACTTGAAGCGCTTGCGACTCAATGCGCGCATCGTCGTTGCTGATGCGGCTCAACCCGCTCATTGGTATGACGGTCAGCCCTTTGATGGGATATTGCTTGATGCCCCCTGCACCGCCAGTGGGATCGTTAGGCGACATCCCGACATCGCTTGGCTGCGCCGGGATACAGATGTCGCCAACTTAGCGGCGCAACAGAAGCGGCTACTGGATGCGCTTTGGCCATTGATCAAGCCGGGCGGCGTATTGTTGTATTGCACATGCTCAATCTTCAAAGCTGAGGGCCAATCCCAGATCGAAACGTTTGTTGCACACAACACCCGAGTGCAGACTTTGCCTGCGCCGGGTCATTTGTTGCCCTTACAAGCCCCAAAGTTAAGCCCCATGCCCGAAAATTCCCTAGGTGAACATGACGGCTTCTTCTACGCCCTGCTGCGCAAGCAGGTCTAGCACTCGTTGGGCTTGGCTGCTGCATGCGCTTTTGGCGCTGGTATTCACGGCGGGAGTCTCGCCATCGGCCATGGCACAAAACACCGCAGATTTGGGTCAAATACGTTTGGAACAAGCACCCGACGGCCTTTACTTGAGCGCAACCATCCGGTTTGAGCTACCTGCGCCTGTAGAGGAGGCCTTGCTCAAAGGCATCGCGATGACCTTCGTCGCCGAAGCGCAGATCTATCGAGATCGTTGGTATTGGTATGACAAAAGCATTGTGCAATCCAGCCGAAGCGTACGCTTAGCCTATCAACCCCTGACTCGCAGATGGCGAGTTAACGTGACAACCGGTTCGGCTCAGGCATCTGGTGGCGCTGGATTGAGCCAAAACTTCGACAATCTTACAGATGCCATGGCCAGCGTGCGTCGCGTGGCTCGCTGGAAGATCGCAGAGGGCGATGCCATTGAGGCCGATTCCCGCCACAACGTAGACTTCCGCTTTCGGCTTGATGCCTCGCAGTTGCCCAGACCCATGCAAATCGGCATCACGGGTAACGCCGATTGGAACATTTCGGTCCAGCGCAATGTACGGCCAGAGCGCTAAAAGCCCGATGGCTCTGTCGGCTGCACCGCTGTAAGCCTTTCATTGCCTGCTCTGAGATCCTTTATGGTCGCTCCCCACTCGTCTTCGCCGAACGCCAACACACAGCCGCATGGGGCGTCTGAGTTTGGCGTGAGCGAGAAGCCGGGTGACCTCGTGGTCGACGCTGCGATGGATCCCGCGCTTGGCCAAGCTTCGCTCAAACAAGCGCGGCGCAACAACAATCTTCGCTGGGTGCTGAGCATCGGAGCAGCGACGATGCTGGCCGTCGCATCGGTATTGATGTTCTTGTTGGCCCTTGCCACGAACAACCAAACCCGCTTTGAACGGTACTACGAACGGCTACTGATAATCAACATTGGCGTGGCCGGCGTTTTTCTGCTGGTCCTGATATGGGTTGTCTGGAGGTTGTTTTCACGCCTTAGGCGCGGCAAATTTGGCAGTCGCCTGTTAATTAAGCTCGCGGCAATTTTTGCACTCGTGGGTTTCCTGCCCGGTGTGTTGATCTACACCGTGTCATACCAATTCG
>JANPAK010000171.1:0-1628 GCA_031429925.1 Variovorax sp. | reverse complement strand
TCTTGTATGTCTGGAGCTTTAACCGTATCGAACAACAACTGGGGTGCCATGAGCATGGTGCCCTCGCTGGGCAATTTGGATGCCTACATCAGCGCGGCCAACCGCATGCCGATGCTCACCCTCGAGGAAGAGCAACGCTATGCCCGCCAGTGGAAAGATGAGCAAAACATGGAGGCCGCTGGACGCCTTGTGCTTTCGCACTTGCGTGTGGTGATCTCCACTGCCCGTCAGTATCTTGGCTATGGCCTGCCGCATGCGGACCTGATTCAAGAGGGCAACGTGGGCCTGATGAAGGCCGTCAAGCGCTTTGACCCGGATCAAGGTGTGCGGCTGGTGAGCTACGCCCTGCACTGGATCAAGGCAGAGATTCATGAATACATCCTGAAAAACTTCCGCATGGTCAAGGTGGCCACCACCAAGGCGCAGCGAAAGCTCTTTTTCAATCTGCGCTCCATGAAGCAAGGCTTCAAGCACGATGCCGCTGATGAGCTTGACGGCATGACGCACCGCGACAGTCTTAACACCAAAGAGATTGATACGGTGGCGCGCAAGCTCAACGTCAAGCGTGAAGAGGTCATCGAGATGGAGGCCCGCTTTGCAGGGGGCGACGTGCTGCTTGACCCTGCGCCTTCAGACGATGGGGAAGAGGCGTTTGGCCCGATTGCTTATCTTTCTGATAACTCGATGGAGCCAACCGCCCAGCTGGAAGCCCGCGAGCGCGACCATATGGCTGGCGACGGCGTCACCGCGGCGCTGGAGGCGCTCGATCCACGCAGCCGCCGCATCATTGAAGAGCGCTGGCTCAAGGTGAATGACAACGGCTCTGGCGGACTCACGCTGCATGATTTGGCTGCGGAATACGGCGTCAGTGCCGAGCGCATCCGCCAAATTGAAGTGGCAGCGATGAAGAAAATGAAGAAGTCGCTCGCACCTGCGTAACCGAGCTTTGGGCTGTTTAGCAACAGCCAAAGTGTGAATAAATCACTGTTCTTCCCGCAATGCGACACTGCGGCGGGTTAATGCTGGCATTTGACCGTTACAGAAGTTAACATTTGCCGCAATGGTAAATTCTTTTCGGTTCGGCATGATTCAAGCCTGCTTGCTGATCGGCTTAGCGCTGTCCAGTCTGTGGCCGGGAAACGTAAGTGCGCAAGTCGTCGCGCAGCTCGCAGTGCCACCAAGTCTCATACAGGATCCGATTAAACAAAAGGGTTTTTTACCCGGTCAAAGCAGTCCAGCGACGATCACGCTCACGAATACGATCCAAGAGCTGGATATCTCCGGACTGATGAGCTTTTGGATCGACACAAGCATGGACACAACGCTGGACCAATTGTTGGCCCGCGCCACCAGCGGAGCAGAACTCTTCAAGCCGACACTCAAGCGGGAGATCCTGCCGATCCACGGCAAGGTGCTTTGGCTACGCTTTGAGACGCTAGCAGAGACGCGTCATGCCCGATGGTTGCTGGAGATCGGCTCGCCGCTGGCCGATGACGTCCAGTTGTATTGGCGTGATGCCCTCGGGCGATGGCAAGTCCAAAAAGCCGGGGATGTTGTCGAGCGTGTGCGTTGGCCGATCCAAGCTCGCATGCCTACTTTCTACCTTGCGCCGCAAGTCGGTGAGCCCG
>JANPAK010000170.1:0-6546 GCA_031429925.1 Variovorax sp. | reverse complement strand
CAATTGGTGATCAGCGCGACGCATTTCCACATCGCCGTTCCAGTTCTTGAATTTCAAGCCAGACAAGGCTTCAGCCACCTTGACAGGGTCTGTGGATTTGGCTTGTGCCATCGCGGTCGACAATGCGGTGTACAGGGTCGGGATCTGACCGGTGTACATATCATCCTTGAACTTGGTTTTAAATTCCTTCGACCATTGGCCCATCACGCCGGGGAAGTTGTAGTGCATGATTGCGACCTGCTTGACGCGGCCTTCCATTGAGCTGCCCAAAGCGGTGGGCGTACCCGTCACGCCAGTGTAGTAGGTCAAGAATTTGCCGGTGTAGCCACCCTCGTTGGCAGCTTTGACAAGCAATGCCAAATCAGAACCCCAGTTGCCTGTGATCACGGTATCAGCGCCAGAAGCCTTGATTTTTGCGATGTACGGGGCAAAGTCACGAACTTGCGCCAAGGGGTGCAAGTCTTCGCCAACAAATTTGATATCTGGGCGCTTACGGGCAAAGATCTCTTTAGCGAATTTAGCCACTTGATGGCCGTGAGAATAGTTTTGATTGAGCAAATAGATATTCTTGATGCTCGCATCCGACTTGGCATGTTCTGCCAAAGCTTCCATCTTCATGGAGGTATCTGCATCAAAGCGGAAATGCCAGAAACTGCACTTGCTGTTGGTGAAATCAGGATCCACAGCCGCGTAGTTCAGGAAAACCACCTCCTTACCGGGGTTACGCTCATTGTGACGGTTCACCGCTTCAATCAGCGCGCCTGCTACCGACGATCCGTTACCTTGGGTAATGTAGCGAATGCCTTGATCCATTGCCGCCTTAAGCGCGTTCAGGCTCTCTGCTGGGCTGAGCTTGTTGTCAAAGCCAACGAGTTCAAACTTCACACCGGCTGGGTTGTTGCCGCTGAATTTTTCAGCAAAGAACTGGAAAGACTTCAGCTGGTTTAAGCCGACAGGGCCCATCAAGCCGCTCTGCGGATCAATCAGAGCAATCTTCACCGTTTGCCCGGCCAATGGGCCTGGTGCTGCTTTGGCAGCAGCGGCTGCAGGTTTGGCAGGTGCGGCAGCTGGCTTGGCAGCAGGGGCTGCAGGTTTGGCAGGAGCGGCTGCAGGTGTTTGGGCATGTGCCGCAAACGCACAAGTTAACAATGCGGCAAAGGTAAGTCGACGAACGGCAAAGGTCATGTGAATCTCCAATGAAAAAAACTAATGTGCGGAGCGTACTAGACAAAGCATCCAAACCTGCTCAGGGATTGCCCGCATGCATTCACACAGTTGGCATGGGGCTATCACCTTAGCGACTACAAGAAACCAAACAACTCGTCTAGGCCGTTGGAAGCTTGTAGCCCTTAAGTTGCTCGCGCAACTTCATTTTCTGCATCTTGCCGGTGGCGCCTAGCGGAATGGCATCGACGAACACCACATCGTCAGGAATTTGCCATTTGGCGGTCTTGCCTTCATAGAACTTCAGCAATTCCGCCACCGAAACATCCATCCCCGGCTTTTTCACCACGGCGATGATGGGGCGCTCGTCCCATTTAGGATGCGGCATACCCACGCAGGCAGCCATCGCGATCGCCGGATGCGCCATGGCGATGTTTTCCACGTCAATTGAGCTGATCCACTCGCCGCCGCTCTTGATCACATCTTTGCTGCGATCGGTGATTTGCATGAAGCCATTCGCATCAATCGTCGCCACATCACCGGTGGGGAACCAGCCGTCCACCAGAGGATCACCGCCCTCGCCTTTGAAGTATTCCTTCACGATCCATGGGCCTTTGACAAGCAAATCGCCATAACTCTTGCCATCCCACGGCAACTCTGCGCCATCGGCATCGACGATTTTCATGTCCACACCATAAATCGCGCGGCCTTGCTTGAGGCGGATTTTCATTTGCTCGTCGGCAGGCAAGCTCAATTGATTGTTTTTCAGCGTGTTGAGCGTGCCCAAAGGCGACATTTCCGTCATGCCCCAGGCATGCAACACCTCCACGCCATAGTCTTCTTGGAAAGCATGGATCATCGCCGGCGGACAGGCACTACCGCCAATGACCGTGCGCTTGAGTGTGGAGAACTTCAGGCCCGCAGGCTTCATGTGCCCGAGCATCATCTGCCACACGGTAGGCACGCCAGCCGCATAGCTCACTTTTTCAGCTTCAATCAGCTCATAGATCGATTTGCCATCCATCGCCGGGCCGGGAAACACCAGTTTGCAGCCCGTCAGCGCCGCGCTGTACGGAATGCCCCAGGCATTGACGTGAAACATCGGCACCACGGGGAGCACTGAATCGCGAGCGCTTAAGCCCATCACATCAGGCAGTGCTGCCGCATAGGCATGCAGGGTGGTGGAGCGATGGGAATACAGCGCGGCTTTGGGATTGCCGGTTGTCCCGCTGGTGTAGCACATGCTGGAAGCGCTGTTTTCGTCAAACTGCGGCCAGTTGTATGCTGTGGGCTGCTTGGCAATCCAAGCCTCGTAGCTCATCAGATTGGGGATGCCGCTGTCTGCGGGCAGTTTGTCCGCATCACACATGGCCACAAACTGCTTGATGGTGGTGCAGCGCGCATGCACAGCCTGCACAATCGGCAAAAAGCTCATGTCAAAGCAAAGCACCTGATCTTCTGCGTGATTGGCAATCCACACCACCTGATCAGGATGCAAGCGCGGGTTGATCGTGTGCAACACTCGCCCCGAGCCACTCACGCCGAAATACAACTCCAAATGCCGATAGCCGTTCCAAGCCAGCGTCGCCACCCGGTCTGAAAACGCCAAATTCATGCCATCGAGCGCGTTGGCCACCTGTCGCGCGCGCTTGGCCACATCCGCCCATGTGTAGCGGTGAATATCCCCCTCTACGCGCCGAGAAACAATCTCGCCTTCACCATGGTGGCGCTCTGCGAACTCAATCAAACCTGAAATCAAAAGGGGCTGCGATTGCATCAAACCTAGCATGAGTGGCTCCTGAAATATGGCGCAAGTATCCAGCAAAAACAGCGCTTTGGTGATGCGCAATTGCCCTTATTCAGTCCACAAGATCACGCAGCCAAATGTCATCTTGGCATCAGACCAATGACGGTCTACCGGCTTTACTTAGCCGAATAGCCGCAACATGACTTAAGTATTATTATTATTAGGAGGAGGAGGAGGAGGAGGAGGTGGTGGTGGTGGCACAGCAACTGCCGTCCTTCTGACGTTATTAGCACCGAAGCTGATTTGAGGCCTTTGATTTAAAAAATCGTAACTCACAATCCCGGATCCGCCTCTGGAGCTGTAGCCCACGCCAGCGTCTAGACCCCATTGATTACTGGTTTGCGTCGGGAAATAGCTCACACCCAACACAGCAGAAGCTCGGTCAGCCCTGTCACTTGACATCACTTTAAAGGTGATGCCCGCAGATCCGCCAAAGTTATAGCTGATGCCAATCATGGCACCAACCCCCGCTTGGGCAAACGTACAAGCCAGCGCAGCGGCTGCAGGAACTAAGAGTTTTTTCATGGTGTGTTTTCTTTCTTTAGTTGTCAACAAATTGATCCCCAAGTTCACGCTAACCTAGAAGTCCCGCTGTGTCAATGGCCAGCCTTGCCCATTTGACGCCCTCTAAAATGAAAGCGATCGCGGTCTCTGGGACAATTAGCCTGTGAACTTCTCCCATTCGCCCCAAAGCTTTGCCCAACTGGGCACCACTTTCTACACCCGCCTAGCGGCCCAGCCCCTGCCCTCGCCTTACTGGGTGGGGCGCAGCCATGCTATGGCGCAGGCGCTGGGCTTGGAAGACAACTGGCTGGAAAGCGATGATGCGTTGCAGGCTTTAACCGGCAACGCCCTGCTCCCCGGCAGTGAACCGCTGGCCAGCGTGTACAGCGGGCATCAATTTGGCCAATGGGCCGGTCAACTTGGCGATGGGCGGGCTTTGTTGCTCGGTGAACTGCGGGATGCGCAGAACCTAGCGCAGGAAATTCAACTTAAGGGAGCGGGCCGCACGCCCTACTCTCGCATGGGCGACGGGCGGGCGGTGCTGCGCAGCTCGATTCGAGAGTTTTTGTGCTCAGAGGCCATGCACGGGCTTGGCATTGCAACGACGCGGGCGCTGTGCGTGACCGGCTCGGATGCGCCAATTCGCCGCGAGGAAATCGAGACCGCAGCCGTAGTGACCCGGGTGGCGCCGAGCTTTATACGCTTTGGGCATTTTGAGCATTTTGCGTATAACGGGATGTCGGATGAGCTGCAAAAGCTCGCCGATCACGTGATCGAGCGCTTTTACCCCGCTTGCAAAGACGCCGCGAATCCCTATGCCGCTTTGCTCGAAGCTGTGAGCGAACGCACGGCGAAGATGATCGCCCAATGGCAAGCCGTGGGCTTTTGCCATGGCGTGATGAACACCGACAACATGAGCATCCTCGGCCTGACCATGGATTACGGTCCATTTCAGTTTCTCGATGCTTTTGACCCGAACCACATCTGCAACCACTCCGATGATCGAGGCCGCTACGCCTACAACAAGCAGCCCAATATCGCTTACTGGAACCTCTTTTGCTTAGGCCAAGCCTTGTTGCCGCTGATCTCCCCGACAAGCGAGCCAGATCTGGCCGTGGCAGCGCTGGAGCCTTACAAAACGATCTTCCCGGCTGAGCTACATGCGCGCATGAGCGCCAAGCTGGGCTTGCCCAAAGACGCACCGCCCACCGAGGGCTCGAAGGCCGTGATTGAGGGCATTTTGAAGCTGCTGGCGGCAGATAAGGTGGATTACACGATCTTCTGGCGGCGCTTGAGCCACGCGGTGGCAGCGCAGCAGTTTGACCCGGTGCGCGATATGTTTCTTGATCGCGCTGCGTTTGACGCATGGATGCTCTCATTTCAAGAGCATTCTGCGCAGTATTCAAAAGGTCTAGACGCCGAATTGATGCTAAAAACCAACCCCGAATATGTGCTCCGCAACCATCTTGGCGAGCAGGCAATCCGCGCCGCAAAACTGAAAGATTTCAGCGAGTTGGCGCGACTGCAAGGCTTGCTTGAATCGCCCTTTACCGAGCAGAGCGGCATGCAAGCTTATGCAACTTTCCCGCCTGACTGGGCCTCTTCTATTGAAATTTCCTGTTCTTCCTGAAAGATCATCATGACAACCTACAAAATCCAAAAGTCCGACGACCAATGGCGCGATGAGCTGAAAGCAAAAGGCGCAGAGCCGCTCGCTTTTGACGTGACGCGACATGAGTCGACCGAGCGCGCTTTCACCGGTAAATACGCTGACAACAAGCAAAGCGGCACGTATATGTGCATTTGTTGCGGCAAGCCCTTATTTGAGTCGAAAACGAAGTACGACAGCGGTACCGGATGGCCTTCGTTTTACGACCCTCTGGACGCTCAAGCCGTCGGCACCAAAGTAGACAAAGGCTTTTGGAGCTCCCGAACCGAGGTACATTGCTTTGACTGCGGGGCGCATCTGGGCCATGTATTTGAAGACGGCCCAGCGCCCACCGGCCTGCGATACTGCATGAACTCAGCATCGCTCGACTTCAAACCAGCCCAATAAGCACTGAAACTGCGCTTGGAATCACTATATAATTCATAGCGTTCTGCGCAGTGTTTGTAAGGGCAAAAGCCCGATTTGAATCAATAAATGAAGCAACTTCTCGATTTTCTGCCGATTCTGCTCTTCTTCGGTGCGTACAAGATGTACGACATTTATGTGGCCACCGGCGTGATCATGGCCGCCACCATCGTCCAAATGGCCGTGCTTTACAAACTGGATGGCCGTTTGCAGATGATGCACAAAGTCACGCTGGGTTTGGTGCTCGGTTTTGGGGCGCTCACGCTGCTGCTGCATGATGAGCGCTTCATCAAAATCAAACCCACGATGCTGTACACCGCAATGGGATTGACGCTGGCCATCGGCCTGTGGGGCTTTCGCAAGAATTTTCTGCGCATGATGCTGGGCAATGCGCTGGTCTTGCCAGAGCAGGTGTGGCGCAATCTCACCGTGGCCTGGGTGGCTTACACCTTTTTCATGGCCGCATTAAATGCCTTTGTTGCCTATTTCTACACCACCGATCAGTGGGTCAATTTCAAGCTTTGGGGCTATGCCTTTCCGATTGTGTTTCTCGTGGCGCAAGGCTTTTACATTGCCAAACATTTGCCGAAAGATGAAGAATGATCGCTGCGGCAGATGAAGTGCAAAGGCATTTGCAGGAACAATTGCAAGCCACGCGGCTCGAAGTGCTGGATGAATCTGCTGCGCATGCAGGCCATGCGGGCAATCCGGACGGGCAGAGTTTTGGTACCCACTTGCGGGTGCGCATATCGTCTCGAATGTTCGATGGAAAGAGCCGAGTTGCAGCCCATCGGCTTGTGTATGATGCATGCCAAGGATTTCTAGAGCGGGGCTTGCATGCCCTCGCCATTGAAGTGATAAATTGATTTTTTACAGGAAATGAAGATGAAACTGAAGTTGTCTGCAATGGCCATGAGCCTCATGATCGGTTTGTCGGGCGCTGCTGTCGCGCAAAATTTGGCAATTGTCAATGGCAAGCCCGTGCCGAGCAGCCGTG
>JANPAK010000169.1:0-3415 GCA_031429925.1 Variovorax sp. | reverse complement strand
CCATGTGGCGACGGTCGCGGAACAGCCGCTCATTCATGTTGGACCCGTAGGCGAAGTACCAGACGGGTCCCGTGAGCGATGCCGGCGGCGCGCGGCCGCGTCGCAAACGGATGACCGGACGAACGGCGAGCCAGAGCAATCGGTTCATGTTGCGGTCCGCAGTGGTTGGGGCACTTGCATGCAGGCGCTGGTCAACCGCAGCAGGCCCGCTGCCCCTGGACCGGTGGACAAGGCGCCGATCCGAACGAGCAGAACACGCAGCAGTCGCCCCAGCTTGGCACGCAGCCGCGACTTGCAGCGTTCACACGCGTAGAGGAACAGACAAGCGTCGGCTGGCATCGTCTCGCGCTTGGCGTGGCCGCAGTGTGGGCAAGTCAATTCGGATTCGAGCAGCAAGGCAGTCGTTGGTTGCGGCGTCATGGGTCAAGAGCGAAGACCGCATCAGCCAGCCAACTCCGGAATCCAGAAGAAGAAGGCGTTGAGCATGTACAACCCGGCAGCGACGAGCGTCAGGCCGCCGACGATCTCGAAACCCCGCCGGTACGCGGCAAGAAAGCGCAGGCTTTCAAGCCAACCAATGGCCACGCTGCCGAGCACCACCGGAATCGCGCGTCCGAGCGCAAAGGCGAGCAGCAGCAAGGCCCCCGTGACTGCAGAGCCGAGCGTGGTAGCCACACCCAGCAGCACCACCAACACGGGCGTGCACACCGGACAGATCGCTATCGAGAACGGCACCCCCAGCCCGAACGCGCCCCACATGCCTTGCGGCCGCCGCGCGCGCAGGGCGAAGGCCGGCAGTGGCAGCCGCACCCAACCGGTCCAGACCAGGCCGAGCAGTATCAGGATCGGCCCCAGTGCAAGACCCCAGAAGCGCCCGAGCAGCCCTTGCACCCAGCTGCCGCCGAGGCCCGCCAGGGCGCCGAGCACGACATGGGTGACAAGCATGCCGACGACGAACATCGCGCCATACACCGCAGCCTGTCGGGTTTCCCGGGCCTTCGTGACGTAGGCGAGCGCCACCGGCACGGCCGCCATGGCCACCGGGTTGAAGCTGAAGACCAGGCCCGCCAGAAACGCCGCGAGGGTCGCTGCCATCCCGCCTTGTTGCACGAGCTGCAGCCAAGGCTCGGTGTCCATTCAGCTCCTTTGCGCGCGCGCGCTCAGCTCGGACATGAGCTGCTGCGCGGTCGGCAGCTTGGCGAACACGAGTTCACCGTCGATCGCAACGGCCGGGACCGTGAGAACGCCCAGTTCCACCGCGTAGTCGATGTTCTTGACGATGTCGATTTCGCTCCAAGCCGCGTCGCTGTGGAAGGTGGCGAGCACGGCCTCCTTGAGCTCGCGCCTGGACACGGTGCAGTTGCCGCAGCCGTCGGCATAGAAAACTTCGATCTTCATGGTTCAGTTTGCGCCGGCAAGCGGTTCAGCGCGTTCAGGATAGGACAATCGTCGAGGTCGTGCGTGTCGTAGACGCAGCGGTTGATCAGCACGTCGAGTTCCGCCGACATGGCCTTCATCACCTTGATTCTGGCTTCGAGTGCCAGCTTCTTCTCGATGGCAAACTTGCGGACATCGGAGCAGCAGGCCGACGCTTGCTGCGGCAACGTCAGCAGCTCACGGATCTCGGACAGCGTGAATCCGCATTGCTGCGCCTGCCGGATGAAGTTCACCCGCCGTGCCGCGTCTTGCGAGTAGAGCCGATAACCGTTGTCGCCTTTCAACGCAGGCGGAATCAAGCTCTCCCGCTCGTAGTAGCGCAAGGTATTTGGGGTGGTACCGGCCAGTGCTGCAAGTTTGCCGATCGTGAGCATGGGAGAAGCACTCCAAGTGAACAGACGAATGTAAACCTTGGTCCTGAGGCGAAGGTCAAGTGCCTGACCTTGACGCTGTCGTGGGCGCTTGTTCGGACGCAATCGCGCTGACAGCCAGGACGCAGTAGGCAACGGCCACCATGTCGCTCAGCGCATCGTCGGGCGGCGCGCAGGCTTCTATGGCCGACAGCAGATGGTCGGCCACAACCAAGTTGTTTTGGCGGACCGCCAGCTTGTACACGCGCAGCAAGCCCCGTTCGAGAAGTGCGTCTTTCATGCCAACTCCGACAGTCGAGGAACATGCCTTCAGGCTAGTCGTTGCCCATGTGGGAAGGTCAAGCAGGCATGGCATGACCCCGACTACGGCGTGGGTCGCCCTACGGATCGCGAGCGTGAGTCCGGAGTGCGACACTCACTGCCGTAGTTACGGCTTTCACCTCAGGTGGGGCTGGCGCCAACAGCGCGGGGGCAATCGTCGGTAAGGCGTCCCAGCCCAGTCCATAGAACTGGTTCAGCCGGCTGCGAAGCCCGCCGAGTGCAAGGCGAACTGTACGCACTACCAGCCGGTGCGGCTGAGTTTGGCCAGGCGTGAGCTTGTTCGCGGCGAAGCTTGCTTGGCTGTGCGGGAGGGACGATGAAGCGGGCGGCTGCTTTCGAGATGCGAGTTTGAAGGCCTGACGGACTGCTGAGGGTCGAGGGCGGATCCTCGTTGATTCGATTGTGTCGCCATGATCCGGTCGGTCACGTCGGACCGCCATGAAGCCGCCGGCCGCCAACACCGCGTCCCGGCCACAAAGAGTCATAGGTTCTTTCGCCACAAAGCGGACCGTCTCTTCGGGCGCAACCACTATTGCCTCACGGAGCCGCCGCCCCTTCCGTGGGAGCGACACGCGTGGTGGTGACCACGCGTGCGCCCAAGCCGCCTTCACGCTTGTCAGACGAGCGCTGCGATCGCCTTGCCGATCTCGGTCGTGTTGGCACTACCGCCGAGGTCGCGCGTACGCGGACCTTCACGCAGTACGGTCTCGATGGCCTTGACGATCGCGTCATGTGCCGCCTTGCCGGCGCCCTGGCCTCGGCCGAGGAAGTCCAGCATCAGCGCGCCGGACCAGATCATCGCGATCGGGTTGGCAATGTTCTGGCCGTAGATGTCGGGCGCCGAGCCGTGTACCGGCTCGAACAGTGACGGGGAGGTGCGTTCGGGGTTCAGATTCGCCGACGGCGACAGGCCGATCGTGCCTGTGCACGCGGGTCCGAGGTCCGAAAGGATGTCGCCGAACAGGTTGCTCGCCACGACGACGTCGAAGCGCTGCGGCTGCAGCACGAAGCGCGCGGTGAGGATATCGATGTGCTGCTTGTCGACCTTGACGTGCGGGTAGCCCTGGGCCACCGCGTCGGCGCGACCGTCCCACCAGGGCATGCTGATTGCGATGCCATTGCTCTTGGTTGCCACCGTCAGGTGCTTGCGTGGGCGTTCGGCCGCCAGGTCGAAAGCGAATTTGAGCACCCGGTCGGTACCGTGGCGGCTGAATACCGACTCCTGGATCACCACCTCGCGATCGGTGCCCTCGTACATGATCCCGCCGAGCTTGGTGTACTCGCCC
>JANPAK010000168.1:0-6826 GCA_031429925.1 Variovorax sp. | reverse complement strand
CCGCCGCCTCAGTGCTGGCGTCAATCAAATCACTGACTGCCTCGGCTTGCGCCAAATCCATCTTATCGTTGAGGAACGCACGCTCAGTGAACTCGCCAGGCTGCGCGATGCGCATGTGAGCCAGCCCCTCCAAGGCTTTGGCGGCCTCTAGCAAACGAGAAACGAGCAGCTGCAACACCACCGGGCCACCATGCGCCTGCAGTTCAATCACATCTTCACCTGTGAAGGAATGCGGCGCAGGGAAATAAAGGCACAGCCCTTGATCGATCGGTCGCCCTTGTACATCCAGGAATTTAAGGTATTTTGCCTCTCTGGGCCTTATAGAATCAGCGTAAGGCGCTCCCAAAATAGGAGCGAATAAAGGTTTGAGCTGCTTGCCCGACACGCGCACGATCCCCACGGCCCCGCGCCCGGGAGCGGTAGCAATCGCAACGATGGGGTCTTGGTGTCTGGGGAGCATGGTTGGATGCTTAGGTTACCCGAAGAAGACAACGACAGATTTTGAGTGTCGTCCTTTGCAGCAGTTTGGGGCGTTTAAAGCCCGCCTCCCTGCGCACCAACGAAAAAGCCGCAAAGAAGCAACTCTTTGCGGCCTTCACATGAGCAGAGCGACTTTACGCCTTCTTCTCTTCAGGCTTCTTCTTCCAAGGCAAATTGAACTGCGGTGGCACGCCCATTCTTTTGTTGATCATCCATTGCTGGGCAATCGACAAAACGTTGTTGGTGATCCAGTAGAGCACCAAACCCGCGGGGAAGAAGAAGAACATGATCGAAAAAATCAGCGGCATGTACCACATCAGCTTGGCCTGCATCGGATCCGGTGGGGTCGGGTTGAGCGATGTTTGCAGCATGGTGGTGAAGGTCATCACCACCGGCAAGATGTACCAAGGATCGGGCACTGACAAATCGGTGATCCAGCCAATCCAAGGTGCGCCACGCACCTCCACCGAAGACAGCAGCACCCAATACAGCGCAATAAACACAGGGATCTGAATAATGATCGGGAAGCACCCGCCCATCGGGTTGACCTTCTCCTCGCGATAGATGCGCATCATCTCCTGCTGCATCTGCTGTGGCTTGTCTTTATAGCGCTCCCGCATTTCCATCACTTTGGGATTCACGGCCTTCATCTTGGCCATCGAGCGATACGCGCTTGCATTGAGCCAATAAAAGGCCATCTTGAGCAACAGCACCAAGGCCATGATCGTCCAGCCCCAATTGCCGATAAAGCCGTGCAGCTTGTCCATCAACCAATACAGCGGCTTGGCCAAAATAGTGAGCCATCCGTAGTCTTTGATCAACTCAAGGCCTGGATAGAGCTTTTCGAGTTTGTGCTCTTCCTGCGGGCCAATAAAAAGGCGCGTCTCTGTGGTCTGCGTGGCGCCGGGAGCAATCACGTTCATCGGCGCCTTCATGCCCACCGAGTACAAATTGGGGCCGACTTTGCTCATGTAATTGTCACGTGCAATTCCATCGCCAATCAACCAAGCGCTACCAAAGTAATGCTGCACCATCGCCACATAACCGGCATTGGTTTGTGTTTGAAAGTCAGTTTTGCCTTTTTCAATGTCCGTGAATTCAGACTTTTGGTACTTCTTCTCGATGGTGTAAACCACGGGCCCGGTGAAGGTGCTGTAGAAAGCCGATTCGCCCGCTGGTTTGTTGCCATCGCGCACCAATTGCGCATACAGCTGTGCTGATACAGGCGCCCCGCTGGCGTTCACGATATCGTGCCGCACCGCCATCGCATAATCACCGCGCTTGAGGGTGTAGGTCTTGATGTATTTCACGCCGCCCATGTCTTGGGATTCAAAGCGCAGAGTGAGTTCGTTTTGACCATCGCCCAACACTTTGTCGCCACTAAAACTCATCGGCGCCAAATGGCTAGGCAACGCAGGCTGACCATTCAAACCCAGCACGCCCGATTGCGCCTCATATGCGCGTCCGGCGCTGCGATCCAACAGCACGATATTTTTGTTCGGATCGAGCTTATCTTTCTTGGCATCTAACTCGCGATGCTTGAGAAGCTCGGCGCGAATCACATTGCCGCCCTCACTCGCAAAAACCAGTTTCAGGACGTCGGTCGTCACTTCCCAGCTCTGCGCAGGCGCTGCGGGGGCTTGTGCTGGCGTACTCTGCGCCGTGCCTGCAGGTGCTGCAGCTGGCATGGAGGCACTTGGCGCTGGCACGACCGCGCTGTTCACGGGTGCTGGCGCGCCCGCTGCTGGTGTGGCCAAGCTGGTCGACGGGTTGTTGGCTGCGGGCGCTGTGACGGCGGCTTTAGGCTTGGGAAAGAAGGTCGCGCTTCTGCCGTTATGCACCTGCCAGGCATCCCACAGCATCACCAAGGAAAACGCAAAAACCGCCCAGAGTAGGGAGCGCCGAATATCGTTCATGGGAGAGTCTTTTCAGAAACGAGAGAAGTGAATAACGAATGAGCCTGGGCGGGCTGAGGCACCGGATCATGCCCGCCATCGCACCAAGGATGGCAACGTATCAGGCGGCGGCCAGCCAAATAGCTACCGCGCCCTGCGCCATGCGTTTGCAATGCTTCCAGCGCATAGGCCGAACAGGTCGGTGTGAAGCGGCAAGCAGTGCCAAGCCAAGGGCTAAGAAACCAGCGGTAGCCTTGCACCAAGGCAATCAAGAATTGTTGGGCCCAGCGCTGCATCAGGGGCCATTCAGGCGCGTTGCGCCGAAGTGAGCTTGCCAAACAATGCGTGCAGCTCGGCGCGAACGGCCTGCTTTAGAGCAGGGGAGGTTGCGCTTTTGAATTGCTCACGCGCAAATCCCGCAGCCAATCGCACGATGAAGTAGCCGTTGGGCAGTGGAGGATGCAATTCTTTAGACACGGCGTAGACTTGGCGCTTGATAGTGTTGCGGGTAACTGCGCGCTTGGCCCAGCGCTTGGGGCAAATCACCCCCAAAACGGCTTGTTCAGCGGGATGCTCGGGCCAAAGATCAGCGGGTGCCAGATGCAGCGCAAAATGCGCGCTACGCTGCACACCACGCAAGCCCCGTGCTTCACCGCCTTGGCGTAGCTTGCTGGCATCCATCACCGCAGCAAACTGCTCGGCGTTTTTGAGGCGGGCCAGCAAAGCAGTCAGCGCGATCGTGTGCGCGGGCTTAGACAGCCAGGCGCTTACGGCCTTTGGCGCGACGCGCGTTGATCACAGCGCGGCCGCCTTTGGTTTTCATGCGAACGAGAAAACCGTGGGTCCGTGCGCGGCGTGTTTTTGAGGGTTGGTAAGTGCGTTTCATGATGTCAAGCGTCCAGACGATGAGCTATAAATAAGGCCTACGGCCTGGCTGGCCTAAAACAAGCGACGCCGGGCAGAACCCACGATTATCGCAGATTTCGCCCTCCGTTTCACCGCAGCGCCCTCTGATCCTTTGTGCAGAATGCCAGCATTGATAAGGGTTTGGCCGTGTTTGTGCCAGCAAATTCGCAAGCTTCGGTGCTGCCCTTGCGCTCACGCTAGGTAAGCGCCCACTCGCACGCGAAACGGGCGTATTTTTGTGTAACAGTTTTTGTGGATAACTTCTGATTCCTCCTACAATACGGGCTCGCCAAATCCGATTTATCCACAATAATAAAAGCTACTTTTCAATGATCGATGGATCCGTTTTTACTCCGGTTTCGACCCCCCTGGCCGAAGACGCTTTGGCCACAACCCTGACCGAAACACCGCCCCGCGCTTTGCATTTAGAGGCGTCGCAGCTCTGGCCTGCATGCCTTGCGCAGCTTGCCCAAGAGCTGCCTGAGCAAACTTTTTCGACCTGGATCAAGCCCTTGGGCGCCGTTGTTGCGGGGGATCTTTCTAAGCTCACCATCTATGTCGCCAACCGCTTCAAGCTTGACTGGGTGCGCGCCCAATATGCGGGCAAGATAGCCCATGTCGCGCAGCGCCTTATCGCCCAGTCGAGTGGCGGCAGCATAGCCCTTGAGTTAGCGCTCGCTCCTCGGGAAAACATCAGCAGGCAGCCTTCTGGCGTAGCCAGTACGTCATATCAATCGCCCGCTCTTGCCCTTGTTTCTGGCCAGGCGGAAGGCTCTTCAACGGCCCCACTTTCTGGCGGCACGAGCGAAGAAGATACGTCTACAGGCTTCAAATCGCGCATCAATACCGCCTTGACTTTTGATACTTTGGTCGAAGGCTCCGCCAACCGCATGGCGCGCGCAGCCGCGTTGCATGTGTCCAGCAATATGGGTGCGCTTTACAACCCCTTGTTTATCTACGGCGGCGTCGGCCTGGGCAAAACCCACTTGCTCCACGCGGTAGGTAACCAATTGTTGGAATCTAAGCCCGGTGCAAAAGTTCTCTACACCCATGCCGAGCAATTCGTGTCAGATGTGGTTAAAGCCTATCAGCGCAAGACTTTTGACGAATTCAAGTACCGATATCACTCCCTCGATTTGCTCCTGATCGACGATGTGCAATTCTTTGCCAACAAAGACCGCACCCAAGAAGAATTTTTTAATGCCTTTGAAGCGCTGCTGGCTAAAAAGAGCCACATCGTCATGACGTCTGACACCTATCCCAAGGGCCTGGCCGACATCCACGAGCGATTGGTCTCCCGCTTTGACTCCGGCCTCTCGGTGGCGATCGAGCCACCTGAGTTGGAGATGAGGGTGGCCATTCTGATCAATAAGGCGATTCAAGAAGACTCCTCCATGCCAGAGGAGGTGGCCTTTTTCGTTGCTAAAAACGTCCGTTCCAACGTTCGCGAGCTTGAGGGTGCCCTGCGCAAGATCTTGGCTTATTCGCGGTTTAACCAAAAAGAAGTATCGATTGCCTTAGCTCGCGAGGCTTTGCGTGACCTGCTTTCCATCCAAAATCGCCAAATCGGCGTGGAAAACATTCAAAAGACCGTGGCTGATTTTTACAAGATCAAGGTCGCCGACATGTATTCCAAGAAGCGGCCGGCGTCGATTGCCAGGCCGCGCCAGATCGCCATGTATTTGGCCAAAGAGCTCACCCAAAAGAGCCTGCCGGAAATCGGCGAGCTCTTTGGCGGACGCGATCACACCACCGTGCTACATGCTGTTCGCAAGATTGGCGCTGAGCGCCAGCAACAAACCGAGCTCAATCAGCAACTGCATGTCCTCGAGCAAACCCTTAAAGGCTAGCGAGCTGGCCATCAGCTCAAACAAGCCATTTTTAACGATAAATCAGCCGCCAGCCCTTAAATATATTGCGTAAGCTGCTATCAATTTAGGAATTTTTGGTTGAAAATGATGATCATTCAAGACCTAATCACGAAACTAAGAAAAACCATGGGGATAAAGTTGGGGACAGATTCCGCACAAGTGCAGACTTATGCACAGACGCAGCGCAATTTAGAAACTTATCCCACAAACAACCCTACAGTAAAGCAGTCTTTCACACATAGTTATCAAACCGCTAAACCCTTGATTTTTCAGGCGAAAATACGGTTTTCCACAAAATAACAGTACCCTTACTACTACTACTAATCTGTTTAATTGAATCAAAGAGATAAAGAGGCTGACAACATGATCGTACTCAAGGCAACACAAGACAAACTGCTCGCGCTGCTGCAATCCGTATCGGGCATCGTTGAACGGCGTCATACCTTGCCCATTTTGGCCAACGTCTTGTTGCGCAAGACAGGCGATGTTTTGCAGCTGACCACGAGCGATCTTGAAATTCAAATTCGCACCTCTGCCACGCTCGAGGGTGATGCCGGTAATTTTTCGACCACGGTCGGCGCGCGAAAATTGATCGACATCCTGCGCACCATGCCAACCGATCAAACGGTGTCGCTTGAATCATCGCAATCAAAATTGATTTTTAAAGGCGGCAAAAGCAAATTCACTTTGCAAACCTTGCCCGCTGAAGATTTCCCGCTGGTGCAGGAAGCCGCCAACTTCGGCCCGGCTTTTTCCGTGCCACAAAAAACGCTTAAAAATTTACTCAGCCAAGTATCGTTTGCGATGGCTGTTCACGATATTCGCTATTACCTCAACGGCATTTTGTTTGTCGCTGAAGGCAAGCAGCTGGCGATTGTTGCTACCGATGGCCATCGCTTAGCCTTTGCTTCTGCGCAGCTCGATGTTGAAGTGCCGAAGCAGGAAGTGATCTTGCCGCGAAAAACCGTGCTCGAGTTGCAGCGCTTGCTGTCCGATAGCGAAGGCGAGATCCAGATGCAAATTGCAGGCAACCAAGCTAAATTTAGCTTTGCTGATATGGAATTTGTCACCAAACTAGTGGAGGGCAAGTTCCCCGATTACAACCGCGTGATTCCCAAGAACCATAAAAACATCATCACCGTCGGCCGGGCTGCTTTGTTGGCAACGCTGCAGCGCACCGCGATTCTCACCAGCGATAAATTTAAAGGTGTGCGCCTCAACATCGATCCTGGCACGCTGCGCGTCGCAGCCAACAATGCTGAGCAAGAAGAGGCTGTGGATGAAATCGATATTGATTACACCGGCGACAGCATCGAGATTGGTTTTAACGTCACTTATCTCATCGATGTACTGGCCAACATGGAGCAAGAGATGGCGCGCATTGAGCTGAGTGATTCAAACAGCTCAGCGCTTTTTACGCTGCCCGATGACAGCAGCTTCAAATACGTTGTGATGCCGATGCGCATCTAGCGTTCGGTTGAGGAAAACGGGGGCTTCGGCCCCCTTCAGTGTTTTAAGCGATCGCGTTTTGTGTGTTTATAAGAAGTTTTTAGTGAATTGAGAGTCAGATGAGCGAGCCTACCAACAAACCCAATGAGTCGAAAGACCCTGTCGACAACAGCGTCAAAGCCAGCCCGTCTACGGCCGCTGGCAGCGCGGAATATGGCTCAGACT
>JANPAK010000167.1:0-10820 GCA_031429925.1 Variovorax sp. | reverse complement strand
ATCGGCAGCAGCCAGCCCATCCAATCCAACAGGCCGTACAGATAAAAGCGGTGCAGGCCCAGCGGCCCGCCCAGAAAAGCCAGCCACGCGGCGATCGTCTTGTTTTTCGTTTTGAACATACTTCGATTATTCAGGACTTGTTGAGTCCCCTGCGCCCAACGTCTTTTCCATCAAGACGATATCGCGCCAAGCGCCAAACTTCCAACCACAGCTCTTGACGACGCCAACGTCGACAAATCCACACGTCCGATGCACACCGATCGAGCCGGTATTGGCGGAATCGCCAATCACCGCCATGGCCTTGCGCACGCCACGCCGCTCAAGTTGCGCCAGCAGCTCGGTCAGCAGCAACTTGCCCCAACCTTTTCCTGCGGCTTCTGGCAACATGTAGATTGAGTCTTCAACGCTGAATCGGTACGCCGCTCGCGGCTTAAACCAGTTGGCATAGGCAAAACCTTGAACCAGACCGCCGACCTCCATCACTAACCAAGGCAGATTCTTGGCCAAAACGTCAGCGCGGCGGGCCGTCATGTCGGATGGGCTAGGCGGCTCAGTTTCGAACGTCCCCGTGCCGTGCAGCACGTGGTACGCGTAGATAACAGTGATGGCTGCAAGGTCCTGTTCGGTGGACGGGCGAATGATCGTTCGGACTAGGTTTTCCATAAGGCTATAATGTAAGGCTTTGCTGCGTGTCGCTGGCCGGGTGGTCACAGCGCGTGTCTCAAACGTGGCAACAAACTTGGGCTCCCCCGGGCTCGAATTGGTTTCAAACCTCAAGGATTTATTATGGTCGTCATTCGACTTTCTCGCGGCGGCTCTAAGCACCGCCCTTTCTTCAACGTCGTTGTCGCGGATAAACGTACCCGTCGTGATGGCAAATTCATCGAGCGCATCGGTTTTTACAATCCCATCGCCTCCGCAGGCGAAGAAGGCTTGCGCATCGCTGCTGACCGCATGACCTACTGGAAAAGCGTTGGCGCCCAGGCTTCTCCCACTGTGGAACGCCTGTTGGCTCAAGCCGCTGCCAAGGCCTAAGTCTTAGCATGGCAGCCCAGCTGGCTTTTTTGGAGCCTGCCGAGCTACCGCCTGATGCCATCGAGGTCGGCCGCATCGCGGACGCTTGGGGCGTCAAGGGATGGTTCAAGATCATTGCCTATAGCGCCTCGCCTGAGGCGCTTTTTTCTTCTAAGCGCTGGTTGTTGTTGCCCCCCGAGCCACGAGCGGGAGTAGTGGCAAAAGAGCAGCTATTCAAAACGCCTCAACTCCTCAAAATCCAGGTCGCAAAAGTGCATGCCGACACAGTCGTCGTGCAAGCCGATGGTGTGGATGATCGCAATACCGCTGAATTACTTAGAGGTTGCCGCATCTTCATCGCTCGAAGCTCATTCCCAACAACCGCAAAAGACGAGTTTTACTGGGTGGATCTGATCGGATGCACGGTGGTCAACCGGGAAGGCGTGACCCTAGGCATCGTGAAAGATTTGATGGCCACCGGGCCGCACACGGTGATCGTGGCCGAGCTCGAGTCAAGCGGCAAGCTTTTGGAAACTTTGATTCCGCTTGTCAATGCCTACGTGGACAACGTCAGCTTGCCAGATAAACGCATCACGGTGGACTGGCAACTCGATGACTAAGCGCCGCGCTTTGCGTGTACTCTTACGCTATGCGTTTTGATATTGTCAGCCTCTTCCCAGAACTTTTCGGGCCATTCATGCAAAGCGGCATCATTCGCCGCGCCTTTGAGGCGCGCGAGGATGGCAGCAAAGCCGTGGATGTTCGATTGATCCAATTGCGTGATTTCTCTGAAGGCAATTACCGGCGTATTGATGATCGACCTTTCGGCGGCGGGCCAGGCATGCTGATGATGGCCGAGCCGCTGGCGCGCTGCGTGGAGAGCATCCAATCTGAGCGCGCGGCGCTGGGCTTGCCTGCCTGTCCTGTGGTGCATTTTTCACCCGCAGGCAACGTCCTCAAGCATGCCCAAGTTGAACGTTTAGCCCGCCCGGATAGTGAAGAAGGGATCAATCCCGGTGCGATTTTGATCTGCGGCCGATACGAAGGACTGGATCAACGCTTCATCGATCAATTTGTGACCGAGCAAATCAGCCTCGGCGATTTTGTCCTCTCCGGCGGAGAAATTCCCGCCATGGCTGTGCTCGATGCCGTCGCTCGCCTGCAGCCCGGCGTCTTGCACGACGAGCAAAGTCATGCACAAGACAGCTTCAACCCATCCATCGGCGGCCTCCTCGACAACCCCCATTACACCCGCCCAGAAATCTGGCGCGGTCAGGCTGTGCCCGCCGTCTTGCTCAGCGGCCACCACGCTGAGATTGACCAATGGCGCCAAGAGCAGCGGCAAGCGATTACAAAAGCGCAACGGCCTGATGTGTTGAAGTTGTGAGTTGCACCGACCCCGCGTCGGGCAGGCACAGATGCCCAGCTTGAAAAAAGCTATAATGAAAGGCTTTTCCGATCCTCTTTCCGCCGCGGCGCATTGAAACTGGCTTGCCAGCAATGAACCTGCCGCCCCTTGTGTAGCGGTTACCGATCTGAAGAACGTGCGTGAAAGACCAATATGGATCTCATCAAAACTCTTGAGCAAGAAGAAATTGCTCGTCTCAATAAAACCATTCCTCCTTTTGCACCTGGCGATACAGTGATCGTGAGCGTGAACGTGGTTGAAGGCACTCGCAAGCGTGTGCAGGCTTATGAAGGCGTGGTCATTGCCAAGCGCAATCGCGGCCTCAACAGCAACTTCATCGTTCGCAAAATTTCTAATGGCGAGGGCGTGGAGCGTACTTTCCAAACCTACAGCCCACTGATTTCTGCCATTGAAATCAAGCGTCGTGGTGACGTTCGCCGCGCCAAGCTCTACTACTTGCGTGATCGCAGCGGCAAGAGCGCCCGGATCAAAGAAAAACTCACCGCACGTGCGGTCGCGCCCGCTGCCAAGTAAATCTGGCCTGTGTCCACATAGAACCGCCATGGCGCAAGCTTGGCGGTTTTTTCTTGCACACTCGCAAATACGCCTCCATCACCATGAGCTCAAGCGCGCCATTCATTCCACTGAGCAAGATTCCGACGCTCAACCCACGGGAAGTCCCCATCATGGGTTGGGACTCTCATTTGCCGCCAGTGGATGTGAGCATGTTAGGGCGCGGCGCCTTGCAATCGCGTTTCGCCAAGCCTCCGGTTTGGCAACCAGAAGTGCGCGAAGAACCCGCATTTACTGACCGCAGCCCCCGCGATGCTGCGGTCTTGGTTGCGATCGTCATGCACGACGAACCCACTCTGCTGCTCACCCTACGCACTGACACCCTTTCCACTCACTCCGGCCAAATTGCCTTCCCTGGCGGTACGGTTGATGCCGGTGAGACGGTCGAACAAGCGGCTCTTCGGGAGGCATACGAGGAGGTTGGCTTAGAGAGTAAATATGTGCAATTGCTTGGTAGCTTGCCTCGATACGTCACGGGCACGGCATTTCACATCATTCCAGTCGTCGCAGCGGTGCAGCCTGGCTTTGCGCTCAAAGCCAACCCCGCAGAAGTTGCGGATGTGTTTGAAGTACCGCTGTCTTACTTGATGAACCCTGCCCGACACGCACGCCATCGATTTGAATTTCAGGGTCATCAGCGTGAGTGGTTTTCTATGCCATGGCTGGATACGCAAACAGGGCAAGAGCGTTTCATTTGGGGTGCGACGGCGGGCATGTTGCGCAACCTGTATCGATTTTTAGCCGCTTGACGGCGAGGGTTCGATTTGGCTTGACCGGTCTCGCCATCAGGCTATAATGGAGGGCTATGCCGGCAACACCCGCCAGCCGAATACCTCTTGACCTTGGCGGGGATTTATAGGATGGATTGATCACCCATCCGCATTTAAGAAGACATTTTTGCAATGACACTCATCCGTGTTAAAGATACCGAGCCCTATGAAGTGGCTCTGCGCCGTTTTAAGCGCACCATTGAGAAGCTGGGCCTGTTGACCGACTTGCGTGCACGCGAGTTTTACGAGAAGCCCACCGCTGAGCGCAAGCGCAAGAAGTCGGCTGCTGTGAAGCGCCACTACAAACGCGTGCGCAGCATGCAATTGCCACCGAAGATGTATTGATTCGGTCGCGTTTGCTCGCAACAAGCCACGCAGGCACTGCTCGCGTGGCTTTTTTGTTTTTTGCAAACCGCCCCTTTCCGCTCTTTTGCTGCGCTTGACATTCATTTCTGGAAACACCATGTCTACAACAAACACACTTAAATCTACAGCGCGCTGGGTAGTATTTATGGTGGCGATCGCCTTGTTTTGCTTCAATGTTCAAGCTCAAACCGCCGCTGATGTGAAAATCGAAGGCGCTTGGGTGCGCGTGGCTGTGGCTGGTCAAAGCGGCACGGGCGGCTTTATGAGGCTCACCGCCCCAGCGAATATGAAACTCATTGCCGTGGCATCGCCTGTCGCCAAAATCGGCGAAATCCATGAAATGAAAATGGAGGGCTCCGTCATGAGAATGGCCGAAGTCAAAGGCGGCTTGGAGCTGCCGTCGGGCAAAGCAGTGGAACTCAAACCCGGTGGCTTCCACATCATGCTGCTCGATTTGAAGCAATCGCTCAAAGTAGATGCTCAGGTGCCTGTGACGCTCACGTTCGCCAATGCCAAAGGCGAGCAAAGCAAAGTCGAAGTAATGATGCCCGTGGCCGCACGCGCGCCCGGCTCAGCCCCTGGCAAAGACATGAGTGGCCATGGCAACCACGGTGCGCATAAGCACTGAACGTTTCATACTTCAGATCGAGAGCGTCCTAAAATTAGCGCTCTTTTCATTTGTCCCTCCCATTTAAGCAGCGAATCCGCCATGAGCATCAAAGACACCATCACCGAAGACATGAAATCAGCCATGCGCGCTAAAGAAAGCGAGCGCCTGCTTACTATCCGCTCCTTACTGGCTGCCATCAAGCAAAAAGAAGTCGATGAGCGCATCATCGTCGATGACGTTCAAATCATCGCCATCGTCGACAAACTCGTCAAACAACGCAAAGACAGCATTACCGCATTTGAGGCCGGCGGCCGGCAAGATCTGGCTGACATTGAAAAGGCCGAGATGGTGATCCTGCAGGTCTACCTGCCTCAACGGATGAGTGCAGAAGAAGTCGCGATCGCCGTGAAAGCCATCGTTGCCCAATTGGGTGCTTCTGGGCCCGGCGACATGGGCAAAGTCATGGGCGTCGTGAAAGCTAAGTTAGCAGGTAAAGCCGATATGGGGCAAGTATCAGCGGCCGTGAAGGCGGCGCTCGCAGGCTAAGCGCTAGCCGCGCCCCGCAAAATCCTTCGCAAACTGAAACGCCACGCGGCCGCTGCGGCTGCCGCGCTCTAGGCTCCACACCAAGCTTTCTTTTTGAGCAGCTTCGACGCGTGACTCAGCCACCCCAAGATTGCGCAGCCATTGGGCGACGATGGCCAGATATTCGTCTTGCGTAAACGGATAAAAACTCACCCACAAGCCAAAACGCTCAGAGAGCGAGATTTTTTCTTCCACCACTTCGCCAGGATGCACCTCGCCATCAGGTTGGTGCTGATAGGACAGATTCTCTTTCATGTACTCGGGCATCAGGTGGCGGCGATTGCTGGTGGCGTAAATCAGCATATTGGACGCGCCACCGCTGATCGAACCATCCAGTACCGATTTGAGCGCTTTGTAACTGCCATCACCCTCTTCAAAGCTAATGTCGTCGCAATAGATGATAAATTTTTCAGGGCGATCGGCGATCACATCGAGTATGTCTGGCAGATCCACCAGTTCGCTCTTGTCCACTTCGATCAAACGCAAACCTTGGCTTGCGTATTCAGCAAGGCAGGCTCTGATCAGCGATGATTTTCCTGTACCACGTGCGCCGGTGAGGAGCACGTTATTCGCAGTGTGGCTTTGAACGAATTGCAGCGTGTTGCGCTGAATCTTTTCTTTCTGAAGGTCTATCTCTTTCAGATCAGAGAGCTTCATCCCGGCGACATGCCGCACAGGCTCCAGAGCGCCATGGCCACTGGCACGCTTGCGGTAGCGCCAGGCGATGGTGTCGGTGCTCCAGTCAGGGGCTGTGAGCGGTTGTGGAAGGATTTGCTCAACGCGAGCCAATAGGCTCTCAGCACGAGCAAGAAGGGCTTGGAATTGTTCGTTCATGAGCGGGTGAGCCTTAGCTTCGGTAATCCGCATTGATCTTCACATAGTCATACGAGAAATCGCAAGTCCAAACGGTATCTTGCGCGTTGCCGCGACCGAGATCGACGTGAACTGTGATTTCAGATTGTTTCATCACCCGCGCGCCATCTTCTTCTTTGTATTCCGCTCGGCGACCACCGTTTTGCACGACGTGGACATCGTCGAGATGCAAAGCGATTTTGGTTTGATCAAGGTCGGCAATACCCGCATACCCCACTGCCGCCAAGATTCTGCCCAGATTCGGGTCGCTGGCAAAGAAGGCCGTTTTGACCAGCGGTGAATGAGCGATAGCGTAGGCAACCTTGGTGCATTCCTCTTGCACTTTGCCACCGGTGACTTCCACCGTGATGAACTTGGTTGCGCCTTCACCGTCTCGCACGATCGCTTGAGCGAGCTTCTGTGCGACCCGCAGCATAGCGGCTTTGAGAGTAACAAACTCACTGTTTGTCCAAGTTAAATCTGCGTGGAGTGCTACTTTATTAGTAGCTATGACGATGAAGCTGTCGTTCGTCGAGGTGTCGCCATCAATGGTGACGCGATTGAAGGACTGATCGGCCAAGTCTTTCGCCAGCTGCTGCATCAGCGACTGTGGAATCACCGCATCGGTAGCGAGGAATCCGAGCATGGTGGCCATGTTGGGGCGGATCATGCCAGCGCCTTTGCTGATGCCGGTCACGGTCACCGACTTGCTGGCAATGACAACTTGCTCGCTGAAAGCCTTGGGCACGGTGTCCGTCGTCATGATGCCTTCGGCGGCTTTGCCCCAATTCATGGGCTGCGCGTCCTTTAAGGCAGCGGGAACTGCGGCTTCAATGCGGTCATTGGGCAACGGCTCCATGATCACGCCAGTTGAAAAGGGCAGCACTTGCTCTGGTGCAATCTCCAAATGACTCGCCAATGCAATGCAAGTTGAACGAGCGCGTGCCAAACCGTCGTCACCTGTACCAGCGTTCGCATTACCGGTGTTGATCAGAATAGCGCGAATGCCCAAATTCTTGGCGAGGTGATCGCGGCACATCTGCACCGGCGCAGCGCAGAAACGATTTTGCGTGAACACGCCAGCCACACTCGCGCCTTCGTCCAGCAGCATCACGGTCACATCTTTGCGATTGGCTTTGCGAACACCGGCCTCCGTCACGCCAATGCGCACGCCTGAGACCGGGTACAGCATTGCCTTATCGGTGGGAGAGAAGTTCACGGCCATGCATACCTCCAAACAATGGATTCAAAACAAGAAAAACATGCCACCCTTAGCAAATCTTCGCAGATCTCTCAGGATCAAATAGCAAAAATGCAGAAGTTAGGCTAACTTTCCGTGACACATCTTGAATTTCTTACCGCTGCCACACGGGCAGGGGTCATTGCGACCGACGCGCGGCATCGCAGAACCTTGGAGGACTTGCTGCTTGTTACGCGAATCTTCGTCGATGGTGGTTTCTACACCACCGTCAGCCGTAGGAGCGGTATAGGTCACATTCCTTAAGGTTTCTGCGCGGCTTTCAAGTTCTTGTGTGGCCTGCTCGATTTGCTCGTTGCTTTGCACCTTGACCGTCATGAGAATGCGAGTAACTTCATTCTTCACGACATCAAGCAACTGCCCGAACAACTCAAATGCCTCACGCTTGTACTCCTGCTTGGGCTGCTTTTGTGCAAAGCCACGCAAGTGAATACCTTGGCGCAGGTAATCCAACGACGACAGGTGTTCGCGCCAATGCTGATCAATACTCTGCAACAGAACAACGCGCTCAAACTGTGTGAAGTTCTCAGCACCAACTTGCTCCACCTTCGCTTGGAAGGCTTGTTCAACAGCTGCGAGGACCTTCTCAAGAATATCTTCATCCGTGATCGATTCAGATTTCTCCACGTCGCTTTGTAGGTCAAGCTGAATTTGCCAATCATTGGCAAGCAAGCTTTGTAGCGCGGGAATATCCCACTGCTCCTCCACTGATTCAGCGGGCACATGCTCACGCACAAGATCGGTAAAGCAGCCCTCCCGCAGGGCTTTAATCTGGCCACCCAGGTCTTGAGCGTCGAGAATGTCGTTGCGCTGCTGGTAAATCACCTTGCGCTGGTCGTTGCTCACGTCATCGTATTCAAGCAACTGCTTGCGCATATCAAAATTTCGAGCCTCCACTTTGCGCTGTGCACTTTCGATGCTGCGTGTGACGATGCCAGCTTCGATCGCCTCGCCCTCGGGCATCTTGAGCCGATCCATGATGGCGGCCACTCTTTCACCTGCAAAAATTCGCATCAGCGGATCATCCAGGCTCAGGTAAAAACGTGACGAACCGGGATCGCCCTGGCGGCCGGAACGGCCACGCAATTGGTTGTCAATGCGCCGGCTTTCGTGGCGCTCTGTTGCGATGATACGTAAACCACCCAAGGCTTTCACTTGCTCGTGGTCCTTCGCCCACTGCACGCGCAGGCGATCAATTTGATTTTGCTTGTCCACCGCAGACAATGACTCATCGGCTTCCACGGCTGAAATGGCTTTCTCCAAGTTGCCGCCAAGCACAATGTCCGTGCCGCGACCTGCCATGTTGGTGGCAATTGTGATCACCTTGGGTCGACCCGCTTGTGCAACGATATCCGCTTCTTTGGCGTGCTGCTTCGCGTTGAGCACCTGATGCGGCAGCTTCACTTTCTCCAACATGCTCGAAATCAACTCGGAGTTTTCAATGGAGGTGGTACCGACCAGCACCGGTTGGCCGCGTTCGTAGCATTCGCGCATATCCGAGATCGCCGCGTCGTAGCGCTCTTTTCCAGTTTTGTAGACGCGGTCAAGTTGATCATCCCGCCCGCTAGGCTTGTTAGGGGGAATGATGACCGTCTCTAAGCTGTAGATTTCTTGAAATTCGAAGGCCTCAGTGTCGGCAGTGCCGGTCATGCCTGCGAGCTTGCCATAAAGGCGGAAATAGTTTTGGAAGGTGATAGATGCGAGCGTTTGGTTCTCTGCTTGAATCTGCACACCTTCCTTGGCCTCTACGGCCTGATGCAGGCCGTCGCTCCATCGGCGACCGGTCATCAGTCGCCCCGTGAACTCATCCACAATCACGACTTCACCGTCTTGCACCACATAGTTTTGGTCGCGATGGTACAGGTGGTGCGCGCGCAAAGCGGCATTCAAGTGATGCATTAGCGCAATGTTGGCGGGGTCATATAGCGATGCGCCTTCGGGAATCAGACCGAGATTGAACAGAATACGCTCAGCGTTTTCATGGCCTTGCTCGGTCAAATAGGCTTGGTGCCCTTTCTCGTCGACAGTGAAATCACCCGGCTGAATCACGCCCTCACCGGTGCGCGGATCGGCATCGCCCACTTGCTTCACGAGCAATGGAACGACTTTATTCACGGCAATGTAGACTTCCGTGTGGTCTTCCGCTTGCCCGGAAATGATCAGAGGCGTGCGCGCCTCGTCAATCAAAATAGAGTCAACCTCGTCCACAATCGCAAAGTTCAATCCGCGCTGGACGCGATCGGCCGTTTCATAGACCATATTGTCGCGCAGGTAGTCGAATCCGTACTCGTTGTTGGTGCCGTAAGTGATGTCAGCGCGGTAAGCGGCCTGCTTGTCCTCACGCGACATTTGCGGCAGGTTGATCCCCACTTCCATGCCCAAGAAGTTGTAGAGTTTGCCCATCCACTGCGCATCGCGGCTGGCAAGGTAATCGTTCACCGTCACCACATGCACGCCCTTGCCGGTTAAGGCATTGAGGTAAACCGGCAATGTCGCAGTCAGGGTTTTGCCCTCGCCCGTCCGCATCTCTGCAATCTTGCCTTCATGCAAAGCCATCCCGCCCGCTAATTGCACGTCAAAATGGCGCATCTTCATCACGCGCTTCGAAGCCTCGCGTACGACGGCAAAAGCCTCAGGCAAAATAGATTCGACGGTCTCGCCCTTCGCTAACCGATCTTTGAATTCTTGCGTCCGTGCCTTGAGTTGCTCGTTATTCAAAGCCTCTAAAGCGCGTTCTAGGTTATTGATACGCTCCACGTTCTTGCGATAAGTCTTGAGCAGACGATCGTTGCGGGAGCCGAAAATCTTTGTGATGAAATTGGTAGCCATGCGTGCAGGCCTGCTTTGACCGCCCTTTGAAAATCGTTGGCACGGCTTACGCTACAGGCGTTTCTTTCTTTAAGAATCTATGAATGTGGGGGCGCCATCGCAGTTCCCAAGACAACGCAGCATTTTAAGGCAAGTACTGCCTTACCCCAGAGCGAACTGGTTTAGCGCTTGACCTGCAGCTTAGCTTGGTCTTCGGTAGGCGGTAGCGTGGTACCACCTGTGACCAAGAATTTCTGTGGATCCTGCGGCGTTCCGCCCGCGAGCACCTCAAAATGCAGGTGGGGTCCGGTCGAACGGCCGGTCGACCCAACGGTAGCAATCTTCTGGCCCCGCTTGACCAAATCACCTTTTTTCACAAACGTCGCCGACGAATGCGCATAGCGCGTGATCAGATCGTTGCCATGGTCAATTTCTACCATGTTGCCATATGCAGCATGGTATTCCTGCACAACCACCACGCCTCCAGCAGCAGCCAAAATCGGTGTGCCTGGATCTGCTTGAAAGTCTAAGCCTGTGTGCAGCGCTGAACGCCCGGTGATAGGGTCAAGGCGCCAG